>NZ_JBFRJM010000022.1:0-72895 GCF_041468865.1 Vibrio sp. 10N.286.52.C3
GAGGCGGCATTATAGAGATGCCGCTCATATTGGCAAGCAATAAATGCGTTTTTTATTAAAAAAAGAGGTTAAGCGAAGACATTTCAACCAAGGGCTTATTTATACCACTTTCACCCCAAGTTTCGAACAAATTACCCACAACGACCTGTGGATAACTACTCTCCACTATCAAAAAAGTAAGATAAACGAGCCCTAGGGTTTAGATACTCTCGAACTTGTTCAGGTAATTTGCTTGGATGAACGGCATTAACGATTTTGATCTCTTTAATAAAGAGGTCAATGATCGGAGCTTGGGTTCTTGGCACGCTAGGATCATAGATAAGTACATTTGGATAAAGCATATGTTTAGCGTTAACGGATATCACAATCCCAATCGAGTCATTTGAAAGCTGTACTACAGTTCCTGGTGGATAGACTCCCATGAACTTAACTAACAGCCCCAAGTTATCTTGGCTATATAGATGCTTGCAGCTCTTATATAGGTGGGACAGTGCCAAATACGGGATCATTTGTTGAGATTGCGTTTTACCATGGCAAAGGTTATCAAATGCATTAGCCACGGCGACTATCTTGGCAAATTCATCAATCTCATGTTCTTTTAAGCCCTCGGGGTAGCCAGAACCATCATTCATCTCATGATGTTGAGCGATCACCTTTTTAGCACTTTCAGGAAAGTCATCAATTGCCGATACAATATCCGCACCGTATTTAGTATGAAGCTTCAGGTAGTTCTCTTCTGGCACCGTTAGTGCACTCTGCTTTCTTAGTATCGCGACTGGTATTTTGATCTTGCCTACATCGTGAAACAACGCTGCGAATGAGAGGTCTTTCAATTGCTGTGTGTTATAGCCTTTGGCCTTTCCTATCATCAGTGCAACAACCGAAACATTTAGAGTATGAAAGTAAATATCTTCGAAATCTGCTTTAGCATTCATAAGGTGCAAGGTGACGTTATCATCGCTCACTAGAGTTTCAACGATATCATCAACAAGAGCCTTAACCTCCCCTACCGCATCTAAAGGTCTGTTACGGATCTTGGTCATCACAGATCGCATTCGAGCAAGCGAACGTTCAAACTCTCTCTCACAATGACTCACCCTGCGGCGGTAAGAGCTAAGGGTTTCGATACGCTCATGCTTATCTTTCCACATTCTTTCCGTTTCAAGGCTTACCTGTGAATCAATATCGACTTCTTGTTCACCTACGTGATTAACAGGTAAAGGTGAGGTATCACTTTGACTCAGGTTTATATAGACGTGCTTAATCCCAAGATGTCGAATTACTTTTACTTGAGCGTCATCTTTGATTTTAAAGCTGTTGAATAAAAATGGGTGTTCATTCCATTTTACGGGGAGTCGTATATGCAGACCGGGCTGAATGCGATCTACGGTAATCTTTATGCTGCCCATTTTTATATATAATATTGATGATTAATCTCTATTTATAATTCTAATAAAACCAAGCAGCAATTTCACTATCCAATTTCACAGGCTCAACTTAAAGAGTCGCAGTGCACCATCCAGCGTATACCGAATTTATCTTCTACTTTGCCAAATCGAGCCCCCCAAAAAGTATCTGCGAGTGGAGTCATTATCCGCCCTCCCTTCTTGAGCTTTTCAAAGATTTGTTCTTGAGTCGCGGTATCTTCAGTCACAAGAGAGAGAGCGAGATTGTTGCCTTCAAGTTCTTTTGCCTTAACACCATCAGACATCATCAGCTTCATACCAAACGCTTCGAACTCAGCATGCATAACCCAATCAGGTTGAGCGCCCTCGATTACCTGTGGTGCATCACTAAAAAGCTGCTTAGATAAAACCACACCACCAAAACACTTGTGATAAAAATCCAACGCTTCATTACAACGACCATCAAAAAACAAGTAAGGGGTTACTGTCAGCATATCTATCTCCTCTGTTAGTCCTTTAAACATAGACAATAGAAAAGAGAATGACAGGTAACATCATGATTTAAGATAATTAATTCATTATCAGATCGAATAGCGAAGGGAAATTATGAGATTTAGGAGTGAAACATCAAGATCTGTCTGATTGAAGAGCAACTGCAACGACACGCCGGATTTCAAATTCACATACGTCCAAAACATAGAAAGGTCGCTATAAAAGCGACCTTTCTATGTTTGGTACCGATAGGCGGACTGATTGGACAGGCATTCTTGCCGCCACCGTGAAGGCAATGCTTCCTATACCCCAGATACAACAAAGCCCCGATTTTCATCTAGGCTTTGTCATTTAAATATGGTGCCGGTAGGTGACTTGACTGGGCTTGCATCCAAGCCGACACGCTGGATTTAAAATTCACAAACGCCCAAAACGACGAAAGGTCGCTATAAAAGCGACCTTTCTATGTTTGGTACCGGTAGGCGGACTGATTGGACAGGCATTCCTGCCGCCACCGCGAAGGCAACGCTTCCTATATCCCAGATACAACAAAGCCCCGACTTTCGTCGAGGCTTTGTCATTTAAATATGGTACCGGTAGGCGGACTTGAACCGCCACGCCCGAAGGCAACGGATTTTGAATCCGTCGTGTATACCAATTTCACCATACCGGCATTATCTTGGGGCATTGCCCTTTCGATGTTTGGCATTATACGTATGCGAACTGATGTGGCAAGTATAAAAACTTGAATTCATGTGTGTTTGCCGATAATTTCGCCACTAAGTCATAAGCTGTGCGTCATGTCTCTTTTCAGGCTAAGCCTTAAACTATATTCTGACGCCTCAATTTTTAAAGAAGTAATAACACATGACATCAACAAACACTCTGCCACCAGCAGGAGTCATGCGCCGATTTGGTGCCTTGTTCTACGACGCTCTGATCGTAATCGCTATTGAAATGTTGGCGGCTGGCGTCATTGTCGCTCTACTGCACGCGCTCATGGCTCTCGGCATTTTTAACCACAGCGGTTATGCCGATGTTAGTGACTTCTTAACCAACCATCCGATTTGGAGCCCTGCATATACCTTTTACTTAGTCGCCGTTTGGGTATATTTCTTCGTGTTCTTCTGGACTAGAGCTGGTCAAACTCTCGGCATGAGAGCTTGGAAGCTGCGCGTTCAAAACAAAGATGGCTCAGCGATCACAGTAACTCAGGCGCTGATTCGTTTAGGTACTTCAGGTTTTGGACTGGCAAACCTATGTGTTCCATTCGATCCTGAAAAACGTGGCTTTCACGATATCTGGGCAAAGACCGAAGTCGTTGTGTTACCACAAGCACGATAATGTGATTTAAGTTAGCTCCAATCAAGATCAAAAAAGGAAGGCGTTATGCCTTCCTTTTTACTATTTACAGTTTCCGCCTCAAGAGCATGATGGCAATTCCAAGGAACACCACGCTCGGGGCTATTGCGCCAAAGGCGGGTGGTATTTGATAAACCAAACTCACTGGGCCAAAGAACTCACTGGATATATAGAAGGTAAAGCCAGCAATAACACCTGACAAAATCCTCGCACCCATGGTCACACTACGCAAAGGACCAAAGATAAACGACAGTGCCATCAACATCATAACCGCGATCGAAATTGGCTGGGTTATCTTTCTCCACAGCGCCAATTCATAGCGTGATGCATCTTGCTCTGACGCCTTCAGATAAGAAACATAATCATACAACCCACTTAACGATAGCTCTTCTGGTTTAACCGTTACTATCGCCAACTTATCTGGAGCTAATGACGTTTCCCAAGAGTAAGTCGGTAAACTTTCTTTAGTAATTTGAAGTTCGTTTTCAAAAGACGTGATCTCTACATCCTTCATCGTCCACACGTTGTCTCCAACGTAATCAACTTCGTCAGAATAAATAGCGGTTTTAAGTGCCTTGTTTTCATCAAAGCGCCACATGTTCATTCCATATAGCTTCTGGTCATCGATTTTGACAATGAAGATGAAGTCATTGGCATCACGAGCCCAGACACCACTTTGCGTCGAAATAATATTACCACCAGCAATCGAGATAGTTCTTAAATCACGAGCCATTTTCTGCGCTTGCGGTGCTCCCCATTGACCAAGCAATGTCACCACGATCATCAGTGGAATAGCTGTTTTAAGTACTGATAGGCCGATATCTAACTTAGAGAAACCAGCTGCCTGCATAACGACAAGCTCAGAACTTGCAGCAAGCATACCAAGCCCTATCAATGCGCCAAGCAATGCAGCCATTGGAAAGAACATTTCGATATCACGAGGGATACTCAATAAAACGAAATACAGCGCTTGTAATAGATCGTATGTACCACGGCCAACTTTTCTTAGCTGTTCTACATATTTGATGATCCCAGAGAGACCAACAAACGTCACCAATACCAGTGACGTCGTTGCGATGATGGTTCTGCCTATATATAAATCGAGAATCTTAAACACGGCTTAAGCCAACCTCTTATTCTTGAATTTTTCTTTCAAACGCCTTACTGGCACGCTATCCATAAAGTTGGCACCAATCGCGACAAATAACAATAACGCATTGATTGGCCACATGCCGATTACCGCAGGAATGCTCCCCTCTTCGATTGAAGACTTGGTTGCACTGATTGCTAAGAAATAGGTGAGATAAATCAGTATTGCTGGGCCGATTTTCGCAAAACGACCTTGTCGAGGGTTTACCGCAGACAGTGGCACGACAAGCATGGTCAACAATGGAATACAAAGTACCAAAGAAATACGCCACTGCAACTCTGCTTTCGCACTATTATTTGAGTTACCAATCAGTTCAAGCGTAGGGATCGCTTCCCAGTCTCGACCTTTCTTCTCAACTTCACGCTGACCAATCAGGCCTTCGTATTCTTCAAAGTGCGTCACCCTGTAGTCGAGGCGAGTCGGAATGCCTTCATGACGAGTACCATCGTACATTACGATCACTTGGCGACCATCACTGAGCTCTTTTACATCACCTGACTTCGAGAACATCACACTTGGCAGTACAGAATCACGCGGACGCATTTGAGCTACGAACACGTTTTCTAACTTATTACCGTCGATATCATCAATAAACACGACAGAAGAGCCATCCGGCGTACCTTCAAACTTACCTTTTGGCAGTAAATCCACACTGTTCTCTGCAGCCACTTCTTCATACATTTGCTCAACTTTATCTTGCGACCAAGGAGACAGCCAAAATGAGTTAAAAGCAGCAACAGATGCTGTGATTAAGGCCAAGTAAAGTGCAGATTGAATAAGGAATTTATTACCAATACCAGTCGCGTTCATTACGACTATTTCACTTTCAGCGTAAAGGCGACCAAAAGTAAGTAAAATACCAATATAGATACTGAGTGGAAGCATCAATAAGCCCATCGCGGGCATATTTAAGCCAACAATCGATAATATGAGGCTCGCTGGGATATCACCATCAGAGGCGTCCGCTAAAACACTGATGAATTTTTGGCTGAGAAACACGAGAAAGAGAACAAAAAAGATCGCAAATTGGCTCTTGATTGTCTCGCGGATCAAATATCTAACAATAATCACGCTCAAATTACCTATACAAAACTTGTTTTTTTGATTGAATCACTATAATTTCCCGTTGAACCTTTTATTTTTTTAAATTTTTAGCTAAGTGTTAGCGTTCTTCTTTAAGGTTAGTTCCATTATAGGATCCAACAAGTAAGAACCCATTATCTAACATTTAGTTCGATTTGTCTTCAGGATGTAGGAGTACGCATGGAGTTCAGTGTAAAAAGTGGCAGCCCAGAGAAACAACGCAGCGCATGTATCGTTGTCGGTGTATTCGAACCGCGCCGCCTTTCTCCAGTCGCCGAGCAATTAGATAAGATTAGCGATGGCTATATTAGTTCACTGCTTCGTCGCGGTGATCTAGAGGGTAAACCTGGCCAGATGCTACTACTGCATCAAGTACCTGGTGTACTTTCAGAACGTGTTCTACTGGTAGGCTGTGGTAAAGAGCGTGAGCTAGGCGAGCGTCAATACAAAGAAATTATCCAAAAAACCATCAGTACACTAAACGAAACAGGTTCTATGGAAGCTGTATGTTTCCTTACAGAACTTCACGTTAAAGGTCGCGACACTTATTGGAAAGTTCGCCAAGCGGTAGAAGCGACTAAAGATGGTCTTTACACATTTGACCAATTCAAGAGCAACAAGCCAGAGACTCGTCGCCCACTACGTAAATTGGTATTCAATGTACCAACACGTCGCGAATTGAGCCTGGGTGAGAAAGCAATCTCTCACGGCCTTGCTATTGCTTCAGGTGTAAAAGCGTCTAAAGATCTAGGCAACATGCCACCAAACATCGCAAACCCTGCTTACCTTGCTTCTCAAGCTCGTCGTTTAGCCGACGATTACGAGACAGTGAAGACTAAGATCATTGGCGAAGAAGAGATGGAAAAACTGGGTATGACATCATACCTAGCAGTTGGCCGTGGCTCTAAAAATGAATCGATGATGTCTATCATGGAATACAAAGGCGCTCCGGATCCAGATGCGAAGCCGATTGTATTAGTAGGTAAAGGTCTGACTTTCGATTCAGGCGGTATCTCGCTTAAGCCTGGTGAAGGCATGGATGAGATGAAGTACGACATGTGTGGTGCGGCGTCTGTATTCGGTACAATGAAAGCACTGGCTAAGCTGAACCTGCCTATTAACGTGGTTGGTATCCTAGCCGGTTGTGAAAACATGCCGGGCAGCAATGCTTACCGTCCAGGTGATATCCTAACGACAATGTCAGGCCAAACGGTTGAAGTACTCAACACTGATGCTGAAGGTCGCTTGGTTCTATGTGATGCTCTAACTTACGTTGAGCGTTTTGAACCTGACTGTGTTGTCGATGTTGCTACGCTAACTGGCGCATGTGTTATCGCTCTAGGTCACCACATCAGTGGCGTTCTATCGAACCACAACCCACTTTCTCACGAACTTGTTAATGCTTCAGAGCAAGCAAGTGACCGTGCATGGCGTCTACCAATGGCAGACGAGTACCATGAGCAGCTAAACAGCCCATTCGCTGATATGGCGAACATCGGTGGCCGTCCTGGCGGCACAATCACTGCTGGTTGTTTCCTGTCTAAATTCACTAAGAAGTACCACTGGGCACACATCGACAGTGCTGGTACAGCTTGGAAGTCAGGCGCAGCGAAAGGCTCGACAGGTCGTCCTGTCTCAATGCTAGTCCAATTCTTATTGAACCGCAGCGGCCAAGAGACTGAAGAGCAATCTTCAAAATAATAAAAAGGGCCTACGGGCCCTTTTTTAATAAGCGCTATTTGTTAGACCCTGTTAACCAAGTAACATTGATATCCACGATTTTCAGTTCGAGTATTAAGTATGCAGACTGCTACATTTTACATTGTGCCTTCAGACAGCCCGCAAGCCAGTGAAGAAGGTTTTGCTCACTATGTGCTGTTTCTTGCTCAGCACTTTGCGAAACAAGGCGCTAAACTTTACCTCAACTGTAATGACAAAGAACATGCCGAGCGTATCGCAGAGATTTTCTGGCAAGTTGAACCCAGCGAATTTATTGCGCACAACTTAGTTGGCGAAGGGCCGAAATATTCAACCAACATTGAAATCGGCTACCAAGGTGTAAAACACAATTGGAATCGTCAGCTGGTAATTAATCTGGCCGATAATCATACAACCTTTGCGAACGCCTTTGCTCAGGTGATAGACTTCGTTCCTTGCGAAGAAAAAGCTAAGCAACTCGCTCGAGAAAGGTATAAAATTTACCGTCAAGCTGGATATCAGCTACAAACTATCGAGATTCAACATCCATAGTCAAACCTCATAGTTAAAGCTATCTTTGGATTTAGATTCAAGAAGCTTCACTTATGAAGTTTGACCACGATTAACCATTCACAGTATCCGTTTAAGAGCACTATGGAAAAGACATACAACCCAACATCAATCGAACAAGCTCTGTATAAGACTTGGGAAGAGAAAGGCTACTTTAAGCCACACGGTGACACATCAAAAGAAGCTTACAGCATCATGATCCCGCCACCGAACGTCACTGGCAGCCTACACATGGGTCACGCGTTCCAAGATACGATCATGGATACGCTTATCCGTGCTCAACGTATGAAAGGCAAAAACACGCTTTGGCAAGTGGGTACTGACCACGCTGGTATCGCAACTCAAATGGTTGTTGAGCGTAAGATTGCTGCCGAAGAAGGCAAAACAAAACACGACTACGGCCGTGAAGCTTTCATCGACAAGATCTGGGAATGGAAAGGCGAATCAGGTGGCACGATCACTCAACAACTTCGTCGTCTTGGTGCATCTGTAGATTGGGATCGTGAACGATTCACTATGGATGACGGCCTATCGGCTGCGACTCAAGAAGTGTTTGTTCGTCTATACGAAGAAGACCTAATCTACCGTGGTAAACGTCTAGTAAACTGGGATCCTAAACTGCACACGGCAATCTCGGATCTTGAAGTTGAAAACAAAGACAAAAAAGGTTTCATGTGGCACTTCCGCTACCCGCTAGCGAACGGTGTTAAAACGGCAGATGGTAAAGACTACATCGTTGTTGCGACGACTCGTCCTGAAACCATGCTTGGCGATACTGGTGTTGCTGTTAACCCAGAAGATCCTCGTTACAAAGATCTTATCGGCAAAGAAATCCTACTTCCTGTTGTAAACCGTCTTATCCCTATCGTAGGCGATGAGCACGCAGACATGGAAAAAGGCACGGGTTGTGTGAAGATCACTCCAGCTCATGACTTTAACGATTACGAAGTGGGTAAGCGCAACAACCTACCGATGATCAACATCCTAACGTTCAATGCTGATATCCGTGATGCTGCTGAAGTCTTCACGACTAACGGCGAAGAAAGCGATGTTTACTCAACAGGTATCCCTGCTAAGTACCAAGGTATGGAGCGTTTTGCTGCACGTAAAGCTATCGTTGCTGAATTCGATGAGCTTGGTCTTCTTGAAGAGATCAAAGATCACGACCTGACTGTCCCTTACGGCGACCGTGGTGGCGTGGTTATCGAACCAATGCTGACTGACCAATGGTACGTGCGCACAGCACCTCTTGCAGAACCTGCAGTTAAAGCGGTTGAAGATGGTCAAATCCAATTCGTACCTAAGCAGTACGAAAACATGTACTTCGCGTGGATGCGTGACGTGCAAGACTGGTGTATCTCTCGTCAACTTTGGTGGGGCCACCGTATCCCAGCATGGTACGACAACGATGGTAAAGTTTACGTAGGTCGCACTGAAGAAGAAGTTCGTGAAAAGAACAACCTAGCGCCTGTTGTTGTGCTTAAGCAAGACGACGACGTACTGGATACTTGGTTCTCTTCTGCACTTTGGACGTTCGGCACACAAGGCTGGCCTGAAGATACTGAAGCACTGAAAACATTCCACCCATCTGAAGTACTAGTATCTGGTTTTGATATTATCTTCTTCTGGGTTGCTCGTATGATCATGATGACCATGCACTTCGTGAAAGACGAAGATGGCAAGGCTCAAGTACCTTTCAAAACTGTTTACATGACAGGTCTTATCCGTGATGAAAACGGCGATAAGATGTCTAAGTCGAAAGGTAACGTACTTGACCCAATCGACATGATTGACGGCATCGGCCTTGAAGAGCTAGTAGAGAAGCGTTGTGGCAACATGATGCAACCTAAACTGGCTGCTAAGATCGAAAAGAACACACGTAAAACATTCGAAAACGGTATCGAACCCTACGGTACTGACGCACTGCGTTTCACTCTTGCTGCTATGGCTTCAACTGGCCGTGACATCAACTGGGACATGAAGCGTCTTGAAGGTTACCGTAACTTCTGTAACAAGCTATGGAACGCAAGCCGTTACGTACTGATGAACACAGAAGAGCACGACTGTGGCATGTCACTGTCTGTAGAAGACCGTGCAAACATGGAATTCTCTCTAGCCGATAAGTGGATTGAGTCTCAGTTTGAAGTTGCAGCGAAAGAGTTTAATGCTCACCTAGACAACTACCGTCTAGACATGGCAGCAAACACGCTTTACGAATTCATCTGGAACCAATTCTGTGACTGGTACTTAGAGCTAACTAAACCTGTTCTTTGGAAAGGTACTGAAGCTCAACAACAAGCGACTCGTTACACGCTTATCACGGTTCTTGAGAAGACTCTGCGTCTTGCTCACCCTGTTCTTCCTTACATCACTGAATCTATCTGGCAGAGCGTTAAGCCGCTAGTAGACGGCGTTGAAGGCGAGACAATCATGACTCAAGCGCTTCCTCAGTTTAATGAAGCTAACTTCAATGCTGAGATCGTTGACGACATCGAATGGGTTAAGACTTTCATCACTGCTATCCGTAACCTACGTGCGGAATACGACATTGCACCAAGCCAAGGCTTAGAAGTAATGATCAAGGTTGCTGATGAGAAAGATGCCGCTCGTATCGAAGCGAACAAGATCGTTCTTACTTCTCTAGCTAAGCTAGACGATATTAAAGTTCTAGCTGATGGTGAAGAGACTCCTGCTTGTGCAACTAAACTGGTTGGCAAATCTGAGTTGATGATCCCAATGGCGGGTCTTATCGACAAAGATGCAGAGCTTGCTCGTCTAGATAAAGAAGTCGCTAAGACTCACGGCGAGATTAAACGTATCGAAGGTAAGCTAGGTAACGAAGGTTTCGTTGCTAAAGCACCAGAAGCAGTTATCGCGAAAGAGCGTGAAAAGCTTGAAGGCTACAAGGAAACTCTTGTTAAGCTTGAAGAGCAAAAAGCGACAATCGCTGCGCTTTAAAACCGAGTGAACGAGAAGGCTTCAAACTTCTCGGTCTAAATAGAAAGGTTGGTCTTGGTGACCAGCCTTTTTTTATGTCCCTGATTCCAATATTCCAATGCTTCTCACTCTAGCCGCACTGATTGATAGGTTTCATCTATCAAATTAATCTCTACTTCCCATTATACTTAATGATAATAATTCTCAATAATAGACCTATCAAAACAACACAACGACTGAGTAATTATCATGAAAAAGACACTAACCTTTGCTGCATTACATTTTACTATCGCATTTAGTGTCGCTTATGTACTAACAGGCGACATCTTAATTGGTAGCTTAATCGCTATGATTGAGCCCTCTGTGAATACTGTTGCCTTCTATTTTCATGAAAAGGCGTGGGCTCAAGTTCCAGCTCTTAAAGCACGCCAGTGGATGACCAAATTAAAAACAGCAAGCTTTGCTACCATCCACTTTAGTGTTGCCTTTACCGTTGTCTACTTGTTGACTGGAGATGCTTTCATAGGCGGCGTGATGGCTTTGCTAGAGCCAACTTTAAATACCGTTGCTTACTACTTCCACGAGAAAGTCTGGTTACGTAAATCAGGCGACCAAATGGCACAACAACAATTCTGTTTGCACCAACATGCTTAGTCACCATATATTGGGTCACATATTAGTGACCCTTTCATAGGCAGATCATGGAACAAATTGCTGAGTTCACCCTTAGACCCATTACACCGCAAGACAACCCAAGCATCGCACAAATCATTCGCCAAGTTTCGGCTGAGCATGGGCTCACAGAAGATAAAGGCTATGGCGTGGCCGATCCAACACTCGACGATATGTACTCTGTCTATAGCCAAGCGAATGCAATGTACTGGGTTATCGAACACAACGGAAAGATCGTCGGAGGCGGTGGCTTTGCCCCTCTAGCAGGTAAACCCAATGTGTGTGAGCTACAAAAGATGTACTTCTTACCGCAAACTCGAGGGCATGGCCTAGCCAAGCGAATTGTCGCTTTGAGCTTAAAGCAAGCCAAGCAACTTGGGTATCAACACATGTATTTAGAAACGACGAAGTGCTTGGGTGCTGCGGTCAAACTCTATGAGAAGCTTGGGTTTGAGCATCTTGAGTCAGCTTGGGGAGAAACAGGCCACGACGCTTGTGAGGTTGTCATGGCCAAGTCGTTATAAGCAGAATGCGCCGCTATAGCGAAAGAAGATAACGCTAAAATATACGGAGTTAACGTAGAAAGTTACTGACGCAAGAAGTTGGGTTCAAGGCAACAAAAGAACTCTCTTCTTGCCCATCAAGTACCACTTCTAATGGGTATAGATACTTGGGGTTAGGATTCTCAATATCAAAAATGATAGGAGCTTCGACCTGGAACACGACGCCAGTATGTTCAGCGCGTACATCAATCGGCATCACGAGAGTCATACCATTAAACTTGATGGATGCCGATACTAACCCCGCCTTTAGCGTTTGATAGATAACATCCACTTTAAACTCACAGCCACCACCGTGGTGCCAGATCTGCTCTGTGACAACTTGCTCTAGCTTGACGTTTCGAACGAACTGCAGGTATGGCGCTTGCCAAATCCCGATGCGTGAATCAGATTTAGCGATAGCCTGTGAAGATACAGAGTCATCCATGTCTTCTTCAAGCAATAGGCTCTCCTCTTCTTCAAGGAAAAGGATCTCGAAACGGTTTCGGCCGGACTGCATATAAGGACGGATATCTTTACGGTATTCAGCTTGGCTACCATCACAATCAAAAACAGCCACACCATTAAGTCGAACTTCAGCAAAATAATCGACTCCAGCCATCACTAACTCAACAAATGGACACGCTAACATAGCGTCATCCACTTCGATGTCGTGCATCAGGTGCCACTCTTGCTCTGCAATTTGACTTTCACTCAAGCTATCAGGGAGCTTTGAGCTTAACGGAGCCGGAAAGGTGATGTCATCTTGTGGGATAGAGAGATCCGTCAGTGGCGAAATTTGCCAAAGACCATCGAGAAGCAACCGCATATCATTCCTTGAGCTAGATCAATTTTGACCGCATTATAATGAATGAATGCATATAAAGACATTTATTTTTCTGAGGGTAAAAAAATGCCAGCTCGAGGCTGGCATTTTTTAAAATTGGGAAAGAATTACTCTTCGCCTTCATCATCTTCGTCTGGGTAGATAGCATCTTCACCTTCGTAGTAAGTGCCCCAACCGTCGTAGATAATGTCAAACTTCTCTGCAAGGTTTACAAGCTTCTCAACTTGCTCATCAATCGCTTCTGCATTCAGAGTACATTGCATCGTTGCATCACAACAAAGTAGCTTATTGCCATCTTCGTCTTCTGTCTCTTCAGCTTCAAGCACTTCAAAGCCCATTTTGAATGCTTCAACAACCGCTTTCTCAAGCACATCGAAATCTTCAGCAAATAGGTGATGCTCGATATCGTATAGAGCTTCAGGATCGCTACCATCTTCAATTAATGCTGTAATGATGTCGCGAGTCTCTTCCTTTTGAAATTCAATTAATTCCGCTACTGATAGATATTCATCTTCGTGAGACATGTGTCTGCTCCAGAGTGTTGACTATGAAAAGATCAAATTTGATTGCCACGAAATATGGCACGGATCGTCCAGAAAAGCCACCCAGATCAGGCCTAGAAAGGTAAGTTTATCGCGAGATCGCAGCGCCAATATCAATTCAAAAGTGAAATCAAAATCACAGAAACAAATTTTCAACATTTTATTAACTGCGCCGTATTTTAGCATTTCGTTTTTGTGGCCACTTTAGGGCTTATTGAATAAAACTTGCGTGATTAGTCACGTTAGGTGCATACGCTAAACCGCTTTTGGGGTGCATAAATCCTCAGCTTGTTATCAAAAAGTGCATAATAGTGAATAAAAAATCACGATTAATAAGCAAAATTCAATTCTAACAAGCCACGAATTGAGCATAGATCCTCAAAAACGTTGTTCCGTTCGATAGCCAGTTAGTTGGAATTTAATCTGTATAAACTTAAAAATAACAGGTTTTATGACCAATTATTACCCAAATACCTTGTATTAACTCAATCTACAAAACTTGCATATTACGGACAAGCTTGTCATAAATAGACGCTGGATTAATAGTAAGGATGCAAAATGAGTAAGCTGTACGTTGGCTCCGAAGTCGGTCAATTGAGACGAGTTCTCCTAAATAGACCTGAAAGAGCACTCACCCACCTCACCCCTTCAAACTGTCATGATCTTCTATTTGATGATGTACTTGCCGTTGAAGCCGCTGGTGAAGAACATGATGCCTTTGCAGAAACGCTGCGCAGCCAAGACGTAGAAGTACTACTGCTACATGACCTGCTAGTAGAAACGCTTGCCGTATCTCAGGCTCGTGAGTGGTTGCTGAATACTCAAATCTCAGATTTCCGTTATGGGCCGACTTTCGCCCGTGACTTAAGAAACTACCTTGCTCAAATGGATAATGAGCATCTAGCAACGATCTTACTCGGTGGCTTGGCCTACTCTGAGCTTCCTATCAAATCATCATCGATGCTGCCTAAAATGCATCGACCACTCGATTTCGTTATCGAGCCACTGCCTAACCACCTATTTACGCGAGATACTTCTTGCTGGGTTTACGGTGGTGTATCGCTTAACCCAATGATGAAGCCTGCACGTCAACGTGAAACGAACCACCTGCGTGCTATCTACCGCTGGCACCCAGTGTTCGCAGGCCAAGATTTCATTAAGTACTTTGGTGACGAAGACCTTCACTACGACAACGCTAACATTGAAGGCGGTGACGTACTGGTTATCGGTAAAGGTGCGGTACTGGTTGGTATTTCAGAGCGTACGAAACCACAAGGTGTCGAAAACCTAGCGGCTAGCCTATTTAGATCAGGCCAAGCGAGCGAAGTGATTGCGATCGATCTACCAAAACACCGCTCTTGTATGCACCTTGATACGGTGATGACACACATGGATATCGACACGTTCTCTGTCTATCCAGAGATCGTTCGTAAAGACCTCGACACTTGGCGCTTAACGCCAAAAGAAAACGGCGAAATGCGTGTCGAGAAAGCTGAAAACTACCTGTCAGCGATTGAAGGCGCACTAGGCCTTGATCAACTGAAGATCATCACTACCGGCGGTGATAACTACGAAGCTGAGCGTGAACAGTGGAATGACGCTAACAACGTACTGACAGTGAAACCAGGTACCGTGATTGGTTATGAACGTAATGTTTACACCAATGAGAAATACGACAAAGCGGGTATCGAAGTTCTAACGATTCCTGGCAACGAGCTAGGCCGTGGTCGTGGCGGCGCGCGCTGTATGAGTTGCCCTATCGAAAGAGATGGTATCTAAGTCAAAGAGCTCAGTTAAACAGACTCAATAATCTTATCTAGGCCAGTATTCATTTACTGGCCTTTTTTATCAAATTAATAAAATAAATATTCACAAATATAGCATTTTTATGTTTAACTAAGTTCTTCATTGATTCTATATACGCAAGGAGCGAGAGATGGCCTTTAATCTTCGCAATCGTAACTTTCTAAAACTTCTCGACTTTACTCCTAAAGAGATTCAGTTTTTACTCGACCTGTCTGCTGACCTAAAAAAAGCTAAGTATGCAGGCACTGAGCAGAAGAAACTCAACGGCAAAAACATTGCTTTGATCTTCGAGAAAGCATCAACTCGAACACGATGTGCGTTTGAAGTGGCCGCCTTTGATCAAGGTGCTCAAGTCTCTTACCTTGGCCCTTCTGGTTCTCAGATTGGTCAAAAAGAATCAATGAAAGATACGGCGCGTGTATTGGGACGCATGTACGATGGCATTGAATATCGTGGCTTTGGCCAAAGTATCGTTGAAGACTTAGGCGCTTATGCGGGCGTGCCGGTTTGGAATGGTTTAACCGATGAGTTCCACCCTACTCAGATTTTGGCTGATTTCCTCACTATGCTTGAGCATGGTCGCGGAAAACATCTGCACCAAATCAGCTTTGCTTACCTAGGCGATGCACGCAATAACATGGGTAACTCTCTGTTAGTCGGAGCCGCGAAGATGGGCATGGATATTCGCCTTGTCGCGCCTAAAGCATTCTGGCCAGAAGAGCAGCTTGTTGAAGAGTGCCAAGCTATCGCGCAAAGCACAGGTGCCAACATCACGCTGACAGAAGACGTTGCTGAAGGTGTTCAAGGCTGTGATTTCCTTTATACCGATGTTTGGGTTTCAATGGGCGAGGCCCCTGAAGCTTGGGACGAACGTGTAGCGGTAATGAAACCATACCAAGTGAATATGGATGTCATTAAGCTCACTGGCAATCCTCAAGTGAAATTCATGCACTGCCTACCCGCTTTCCATAACAATGAAACCGTGATCGGCCAGCAAGTCGCAGATAAGTATGGAATGAACGGTTTAGAAGTTACTGATGAAGTCTTTGAATCGGATTACTCAATTGTGTTTGATGAAGCTGAGAATCGCATGCATACCATCAAAGCGGTGATGGTTGCGACACTGGGTCAATAGCGAATACTGAAAGTAAACAAAAGCTTGATGTAATCGCTTGCGCTCACAAATTGAAAGCGTATAATTCTCGGCAATTTGTCTGAGAGTAGTGAAAATGACGCCAACCAATATTGTGATAAAACATAATGATATTGTGAAAACACCAAATATTGCTCGTAAGCTAAGATGCTTACCAGGCCGTCTATTCTGCTTTTCAGCACTTTTTTAAAGCCTCCCATTATGGGGGGCTTTTTTATGGCCAATACATTATTGTGGGGAAGAAGATCATGGCGAACTCGCTCTATCAAAAGCACATCATCTCAATTCCAGAGCTTTCTCGTGAAGAGCTAGAATTAATTGTTCAAACGGCAGGTCAGCTAAAGGCTGAACCAAACCCAGAACTCATCAAGAACAAAGTTGTTGCCAGCTGCTTCTTCGAACCTTCTACGCGAACTCGTCTCTCTTTTGAAACTGCGATTCAACGCATCGGTGGTGATGTGATTGGTTTCGACAGTGGTGGTAACACTTCTTTGGCAAAGAAAGGCGAAACGCTAGCGGACTCGGTACAGGTTATCTCTTCATACGTTGACGCTTACGTGATGCGTCACCCTCAAGAAGGCGCAGCGCGTCTGGCTTCTGAGTTCTCAAACGGTGTTCCTGTTATTAACGCAGGTGACGGCGCAAACCAACACCCAACACAAACGTTATTAGACCTATTCTCTATAGCTGAGACACAAGGCCGCCTCGACAACCTAAACGTTGCATTCGTTGGTGACCTTAAGTACGGCCGTACGGTTCACTCGTTGACTCAAGCACTAGCAAAATTCGACAACATCTGTTTCTACTTCGTGGCTCCAGAAGCACTAGCGATGCCAGACTACATTTGCGAAGAGCTTGATGAAGCGGGCATCAAGTACCAACTATTGACGGACATGGAAGATGTGATTCCTGAACTAGATGTCTTGTACATGACTCGAGTTCAAAAAGAGCGCTTCGATGAGTCAGAATACGCGCACATAAAATCCGCATACATCCTGACCGCTTCGATGCTGGAAAATGCACGCGATAACCTGAAGGTTCTGCACCCTCTTCCTCGCGTTGATGAAATTACTGTCGATGTCGATAAAACACCTTACGCTTACTACTTCCAGCAAGCAGAGAATGGTGTTTACGCCCGTGAAGCATTGCTAGCCCTTGTTCTTAACGAAACGCTGTAGAGGAGAGATATAATGTCTAAAGAGACTCAATTAAAAGTTGAAGCAATCAGAAACGGTACTGTTATCGACCATATCCCAGCCAATATCGGGATCAAGGTTCTAAAACTGTTCGACATGCACAACTCTCATCAGCGCGTGACGATTGGCCTGAATCTACCGTCTTCTGCACTAGGCGGAAAAGACCTGCTCAAGATTGAGAATGTGTTTATCACAGAAGAACAGGCGAGCAAGCTGGCACTTTATGCGCCTCACGCAACAGTGAATCAAATCGAAGATTACGAAGTGGTTAAGAAACTACCACTAGAACTTCCTGAGCAAATCAACGATGTGTTCGAGTGTCCAAACACCAACTGTATTACTCACAATGAACCGGTTGAAAGTAGCTTTAAGATCTTTGAAAAGAAAGAAGATATTCGATTGAAGTGTAAGTATTGCGAAAAAGTCTTCTCTCGCGAGATCGTAACAGAAAGATAACGTCATACGGCAAAGCAGACCGAATGTAAAAACTATCAAATACCTCGCCTGTGCGGGGTATTTTGCGCTTTACCTATCCAAAGTTTGAAGGCACACTGAAAATTGATTTTTATCTAATAACTGATGGAATAAACCAATGACTAAAGTACTTCACACAGAATCTGCTCCAGCTGCAATCGGCCCATACGTACAAGGCGTTGACCTTGGCAACATGGTACTGACTTCTGGTCAAATCCCAGTAAACCCAGCAACTGGTGAAGTATCTGCTGATATCGCAGAGCAAGCTCGCCAATCTCTAGACAACGTTCAAGCGGTTGTTGAAGCTTCAGGCCTGACTGTAAAAGACATCGTAAAACTAACGGTATTCGTTAAAGACCTAAACGACTTCGGCACAGTAAACGAGGTTTACGGCAAATTCTTCGATGAGCACGGCGTTGCAAACTACCCTGCACGTTCATGTGTTGAAGTAGCTCGTCTACCAAAAGATGTAGGTATCGAGATCGAAGCTATTGCGGTTCGCAAATAGCTTTTAATCTCTAGATTAAACACCTTCGGATAAACGACTTAGCGTAATGCTGAGTGTTTATTAGATACAAAAAAGGTTGCCCCGTTGGCAACCTTTTTTATTGTTCATCGTTTCGCTTAGATAATTACTTTTTATTAAGCTCAACCACTTCTTTGTCTAACTCTTCAAGTTTCGCAGCCATCTGCTCACGAGCTAGGTTAGCCAGTTCACGAACATTAGACTTGTCGTAGCCTTCAGTGCTGATTGGTGGCAGCATTTCAACAATCACGTGACCATTGTTCCAACGGTTTAGCTTCACGCCACCGGTTGAGCTACACACGATAGGGATGATAGGCAAGCCAGCACCAATCGCAGCATGGAATGCACCTGTTTTGAATGGCAGCAGACCACGGCCACGAGAACGAGTGCCTTCAGGGAACATCCAAACTGAAACATCGCTCTCTTTTAGACTCGTCACGACCTGATCAATCGTACCTACCGCTTTGCTACGGTTAGCACGGTCAATTAGGATGTTACCCGTCAACCAGTAAAGCTGACCAAATAGAGGCATCCACACTAGGCTTTTCTTACCAACAGTTACCACTTTTGGCGTTACCGCTGATGAAATCGTGAATAGATCCCAGCTGTTTTGGTGGTTCGCCACATAAACATGTTGGCCGCGAGAGTAGGCATCTTCTGGGATGCGAAGCTCTAACTTCATGCCGAAGATCTTCGACATGCGACCGAAATAACGGCCAAAGGTAAATACGTGTTTCGGGTTGCGTGGACTTAATAGGCAGTAACCACAACCAAATACAAACATAAGAATCGCAAATATCGCCACTGCGAAAATACGTAATATTGCTATCATTTTGTTCCTCACCGACCGCCAAGTTGATTCATCTATTCGCGCAAAAATGAGCAATAGATTTACTCGCGGTAAATACAACTATAAAAAAGCCGAAACCAAGGTTCCGACTTTTATGTTTTCATCTTACTGATTCATGAATCCACTAACCTAGGTTAGTTCGACTCACTAAATCGTGTAATGTTTGCGCCTAAGGCTGACAATTTATCTTCAATCTTATCGTAGCCACGATCGATGTGATAAATACGGTCAACGATGGTTTCACCTTGAGCAATACAGCCAGCAATAACAAGGCTCGCAGATGCGCGAAGGTCCGTTGCCATTACTTGAGCGCCGCTCAGTTTTTCCGTTTCACCACAGATAGCCGTGTTACCTTCGATTTCCGCTTTTGCACCCATTCGCTGTAACTCAGGAATGTGCATAAAACGGTTTTCAAAGATAGTCTCAGTGATAACACCACTGCCCTTCGCCATCATGTTAAGCAGAGTAAACTGTGCTTGCATGTCGGTTGGGAAACCAGGGTGAGGTGCCGTTACGATTTTCACCGCTTTCAGTTCACGACCCGTCATATCAAGACTGATCCAGTCTTCGCCCGTTTCAACCTTCGCACCCGCTTCTTCAAGCTTCGCTAAGGCAGCTTCAAGAAGATGAGCGTTGGTGTTGCGACAAACCACTTTACCGCCAGAAACAGCAGCAGCAACCAGGAAAGTACCTGTTTCAATACGGTCAGCAACCACAGAGTGTTGGCCACCACCAAGACGTTCAACGCCTTCGATAGTAATCGTATCTGTACCTGCGCCAGAAACTTTAGCACCCAGTTTGTTTAGGAAGTCAGCCGTATCAACAATCTCAGGCTCACGCGCTGAGTTATCGAGTACTGTTGTTCCTTCCGCTAGCGTTGCTGCACACATGATAGTAATGGTGGCACCCACACTTACTTTATCCATCACGATGTGCGCACCTTTCAGACGGCCATCAACACTTGCTTTCACATAACCATCTTCCAACTTAATGGTCGCACCTAGTTGCTCTAGACCGTGGATATGCAGATCAACAGGTCGAGCACCAATTGCACAACCGCCTGGAAGTGACACTTGGCCTTCACCAAAACGAGCGACTAGAGGACCTAAAGCCCAGATAGAAGCACGCATTGTTTTCACTAAATCGTAAGGCGCACAAAATTCATTAATTTCGCTGCCATCAACATGAACACTACCATTACGCGATACTTTTGCGCCTAAACGCTTAAGCAGTTCCATCGTAGTATCGATGTCACGTAGGTGAGGAACGTTACTTACTTCCACTGGCTCTTCAGCAAGAATTGAAGCAAATAAGATAGGTAGCGCTGCATTTTTTGCGCCTGAGATCGTCACTTCACCGCTTAGCGGCTTATCCGATCCAATAACTCGAAACTTTTCCATCATAAACCTTAAAGTGACATCAGTTTCTTATCACGTTCCCACTCTTCCGGCGTGAAAGCCTTAATAGAAAGAGCATGGATGTCATTGCGTTGAATGTATTCCATTAGTGGGCCGTAGATTAGTTGCTGCTTCTTAACTCGATTCATGCCGTCAAAACATGGATCAACCGCAACAACTTCGTAATGACTGCCTTCCCCTTTCACGAAAATTTCCTGAAGGTTCAGTGCTTCTGCTAATAATTCTTGTACTTTTGTGCTGTCCACAAATAGCTCCTGCCTAATTTTTTATGTGTTCTGCCATCATTGGCTGGATATTGCTCAATTGGAACAACGTTCGTAATTGTTCTGGCACGAAACTGAGCATTATATGACAGTTTTGATTTTTTGCATGCTCTAATAAGTGAATTAGCATCACCATTCCTGCTGAATCGACTCGATTTATATGGCTAAGGTCAATTTCAACGCTCGATTCCGTCGTTTGCCACTTTTCCAATATACGCCAGATTGCAGGGACACTGTCTCGGTCTAAATCACCGAACAGTTGATACTCTTTAGAGCTTAGTGCTTGCCATTGAGAATGGCTCATTATTTGTTACTCTCAAAACGAATCGGTTGTGCGGCTAATTTCTCTAGTTCGTCTGCAACTTGTAAGATGCCTTCTTGACGAATCTTAGTATTCCACTCCGATTGCTTGCTCGACAACAAGCTAATACCTTCGGCAACCATATCAAATGCTTTCCACTCGCCAGATTTCTTGTCTTTGCGAAGCTTAAATTCAAGCTTAATGTTTGGTCGCGGCGTATCGATGATGTCGACCTTGATACTGGTAATGCGGCTATCCGCTTTGATTTTTGGTTCTGGACCAAATTCAATCGTCTGATCTGTGTATTGAGTCAGCACTTGGGCATAAGAAGAAACAAGGTATTTACGGAATGAATCGATAAACACGCCCACGTCTTTTCTATCCGCGCCTTTCAAGTTTGGTCCAAGTAACTTAAGAGCTGCATATTGTGCATTCACATAAGGCATCAACTCTTCTTCCACGATGACCTTCAATAACTCTGGATCTTGGTGGATGTTGTCTTGTTCACTCTTCAAACGCTCAAATGCCACTTCGGCAACTTGAGTCATCATCTGGTAAGGCTGAGTACGGTCAATCGATTCTGCAGCAAAGGCTTGGGTAGAAATAAGCAACGCCATTGCCGCCATAAACATTGATTTCAAGTAACCAATAGCTTTTAAATAACTAATAGTTTTCAACATTATCTTATTCCTTAGCTTCGCTGTCATTAGAACCACCAACGCTATACAGCACTTGGCCAATCAAATCTTCTAGTACCAATGCTGACTTAGTGTCTTCAATTGAATCACCATCGACCAACATCTCTTCATCATCAAAAATGAAGCCTGGAACCAGACTAATGTACTGCTCACCAATTAAGCCAGATGTTAAAATTTGAGCACTAGAGGTATCTGGAAATTGTGAGTACTTCCCGTCAATAGACAGTTCAACGACAGGAAGGTAGCTCTCGGTATCAAGCTCAATGCTTTTAACTCGTCCAACAACGACGCCACCCACTTTCACTGGAGAACGAACTTTTAGGCTGCCAATGTTGTCAAAGGTCGCTTTTAGATTGTAAGTATGGTTCGAACCTATGCCTTTTACGTCAGCGACTTGAAAGATCATGATTAAGATTGCGCAAATTCCGGCAATAACAAAGGTGCCGACCCATAATTCTAATTTTCGAGTTTGTTGCATGATTAATTCCCAAACATCAATGCGGTAAGAACAAAATCTAGCCCTAGTACCGCTAGAGAAGAGTGCACTACAGTGCGTGTGGTTGCCTGACTGATACCTTCTGAAGTCGGTACTGCGTCATAACCATTGAAAAGTGCGATCCAAGTTACGGTGATAGCGAAGACCATACATTTGATCATGCTGTTACCAATATCTCGGCCAAGTTCTACTGAAGACTGCATCGCAGACCAGAAACTGCCGTGATCAATGCCTTTCCAATCAACACCAACCAGTTGACCGCCCCAAATACCTACCGCCATAAAAATCATAGCAAGCAATGGCATTGAGATAAGCCCGGCCCAAAGACGTGGTGCAATAATGCGTTTAAGAGGGTCAACGGCCATCATCTCAAGGCTTGAGATCTGCTCTGTTGCCTTCATTAACCCAATCTCTGCCGTGAGTGCTGAACCGGCTCGACCTGCAAATAATAACGCAGTCACCACAGGCCCCAACTCACGTAACAGTGAAAGCGCGACCATTTGACCAAGGTTTCCCTCAGCGCCGTAGTCAATTAACACGACATAGCCCTGCAGGCTGAGCACCATGCCGATAAACAGACCCGAAACTAAAATAATAGCCAATGACTGAACGCCAACGCTATAAAGTTGTTTTACTAATAAGGGGAAGTTTTTTAGTCGCGGGATGCCAAACAAAGCCCCAAATAACATCAGGCTTGCTCGACCAAATGACTCACAGCTCGCAAGTGTACGCTTACCGACACCCGCAATAGTTTTAACAATCATATTAAAACAAATCCTTTTCTAAGCTCTTCGCAGGGAATCTAAATGGTACTGGACCATCGGCTTCGCCTTGCAAAAATTGCTGCACTCTCGGATCGCTATTGTTGTACAACTCATCAGGTGTTCCAGCGGCAATAATCTTGCTATCTGCCATGAGGTAAACCCAATCAGCAATACTCATCACCTCTGGCACATCGTGAGAAACAACAATCGAGGTTAAGCCCAAGGCTTGATTGAGATTTCGTATCAATTCAACCAATACGCCCATGGTGATGGGATCTTGGCCAACAAACGGCTCATCGTACATGATAAGTTCTGGATCCAGTGCGATTGCGCGCGCCAGTGCGGCACGCCTAGCCATTCCGCCAGACAACTCACTCGGCATCAATTGCGCAGCACCACGTAATCCTACCGCTTCAAGCTTAAGTAATACGATGGTACGAATGAAATTTTCATTAAGTTCAGTATGCTCTCGCAGCGGAAACGCCACATTATCAAAGACATTGAGATCCGTAAAAAGCGCACCCGATTGAAATAGCATGCTCATTTTCTTACGTGCTTGATACAGCTTTCGACGTGATAATGCAGGGACATTGTCGCCATCAAACCAAATTTCGCCTTCATCTGGCGGCAGTTGCCCACCAATCAAACGCAGTAAAGTCGTTTTGCCAATCCCAGACGGCCCCATGATTGCGGTTATCTTGCCTTGAGGCACCTCTAAACTGATGTCATCAAAGATAACGCGCTCACCACGTGAGAAGCTGAGGTTCTTAACTTTCACAAGCTCAGTGTTCAACATATTTTTGTTGTTTCCTTGCTTTAAAAAACGCCAATTATGGCTGCAATAATAATGAGTCTACTTTAGAATTAAAAGCACTGTTCAATTAATTCATATTAAACAGAAATCTATGCATGGATTTGAAAGCATTAGGAAATTATCTATTGAGCTCTCTTTCTTGCCTGCTAACTGGTAATTAATTTGCCGAGTGACTTCCCTTTTATCTAGCAACAGGTCAAAATTAGCGGTTAATTCTCCGTTTTTATTAATTTTTTAGGAATCATCATGCTTGAAGCGATTGCGTTTCTTATTATCGGTCTAGGTTTTTTGGTGTGGAGTGCAGATAAGCTGGTTTACGGTGCCGCTGCTCTTGCTCGCAACTTCGGTATTTCACCACTAGTTATCGGTATGACGATCTTAGCAATGGGGTCTTCGGCTCCTGAAATGATGGTTTCTGCGACAGCAGCCCTTGATGGCAAAACAGATACAGCTGTAGGCAACGTACTGGGCTCTAACATCGCCAACATCGCGCTGATTTTAGGTATTACAGCCCTTATCAAGCCGTTATCGATTAGCTCAGGCGTGATTCGTCGTGAACTACCATTAATGATCGGTGTCACTCTGCTAGCGGGCGCCCTATTGTGGGATAACCATTTAGGCTTCTATGAAGGCGTGTTGTTGTTTGTTCTTTTTGCCGCGTTTTTGTTTGCTATGTTGCAAATCAGCCGCAGCGAGAAAAAGAACGGCGATGCTTTCCTTGATGAGCAAGAATCAGAGATCCCTGAAGGCGTAAGTAACCCTAAGGCTGCAATGTGGGTCGTGATTGGTCTAATCGTCCTACCTTTAGCTGCTGATATGCTGGTAGATAACGCTGTGATCATCGCGAAGTTCTTCGGCATGAGCGACCTTGTCATTGGTTTAACCATCATTGCTGTTGGTACTAGCCTTCCTGAACTTGCAGCATCACTAGCCGGCGTTATGAAGGGTGAAGATGATATGGCTGTAGGTAATATCATTGGTTCAAACGTATTCAACATCCTTGCTGTTATGGGTATCCCGGGCATCCTAAACCCTTCGATCTTGAGCGAGTTCGCTATGGGTCGTGACTTCTGGGTAATGCTAGGCGTATCGCTACTACTTGTTGTGATGGCACTAGGAAAATCTCGTAGTGTGAATCGTATTGAAGGCGGCGTGTTAATTGTCACGTTCGTGGCCTACCAAAGTTACCTATTAATGAACATGTCGGCTTAATTGTTGATTTAACTTCCCGTACTTGGAGTATTTGATGTCTCAGCCATTTGATTACCGCAGCGTTGCAAAACAAGTTTTGGAAACCGAAGTTGCAGGTCTCACTCAATTAGACCAATATTTTAATGATGATTTTTGTAAAGCTTGCGACCTTATCCTGAACAACAAAGGCAAAGTCGTTGTGATGGGCATGGGTAAATCAGGCCACATTGGCAACAAAATCGCAGCAACATTGGCAAGTACCGGGACATCGGCTTTCTTTGTTCACCCAGGCGAAGCGGCGCATGGCGACTTAGGCATGATCGAACCTGGTGATATTGTGATTGCAATATCCAACTCCGGCGAATCGGGAGAAATCCTCAGCCTATTTCCTGTGTTAAAGCGTCTGAGCATCAAGATCATCAGCATGACAGGCAAGCCAGCATCAAACATGGCAACCCTGTCTGATATCCATTTACAAATTTCAGTACCGGAAGAAGCTTGTCCGCTGGGCTTAGCACCAACAACAAGCACCACGGCGACTTTGGTCATGGGTGATGCATTAGCCGTTGCACTTTTGCAGGCTCGAGGCTTCACCGCTCAAGACTTTGCCCTGTCTCATCCTGGTGGCGCTTTAGGTCGTCAGCTGCTGTTGAAGCTCGACGACATCATGCACACAGGCGATTCACTTCCTGTTGTAGCACCCGACGCACTAGTAAGAGACGCTCTACTAGAGATATCTCAGAAAGGCTTAGGCATGACAGCAATCGTTGGTGAAGATGGCCAAATGGCCGGTATTTTTACCGATGGTGATTTACGCCGTATCTTAGACAAACGCGTTGATATCCATAACACGCAGATCGGTGATGTGATGACGCTAAACCCGACGGTAGCCGAGCCAAACATGCTCGCGGTTGAGGGCTTAAACTTGATGCAAGCGAAGAGCATCAATGGCCTGATGTTATGCCAAGAAGGTAAATTAGTCGGAGCGTTAAACATGCATGACTTACTGAAAGCAGGAGTAATGTAATGACACAGACAGTCGAAACTCTATACGGCACTGTTAATTCAGATGTATTTGCAATTGCAAAAGAGATCAAACTGCTGATTTGCGATGTCGATGGTGTCTTCTCTGATGGTCGCATCTACATGGGCAACAACGGTGAAGAGCTGAAAACCTTCCACACTCGTGACGGTTACGGTATCAAATCACTGATGAACGCAGGCATTGAAATCGCGATCATCACGGGTCGCAAATCTCAAATTGTTGAGAATCGTATGACCGCTCTAGGCATTAAGCTGATTTATCAAGGTCAAGACGATAAAGTTAAGGCATACCAAGATATTTGCGATAAGCTTTCTGTAAACCCTGAAAATACAGGTTACATCGGAGACGATCTGATTGACTGGCCTGTAATGGAAAAAGTTGGCTTGAAGGTCTGTGTGGCAGATGGGCACCCGCTACTTGCAAAGCGTGCAAACTACGTGACAACCATTAACGGTGGTCATGGCGCGGTACGTGAAGTCTGTGACCTTATTTTACAAGCAAGAAATGAACTCGACGTGCATAAAGGTTTAAGCATATGAGTTTTACTCGTATTATCTATTTAATACTCATATTTATTGCCTCTTGGTCGACCTATTACTTGTACGACAAAGAGCAAACATCAACGATACAAGTGGCTCCAAATTTGGAGCTGCCCGCGTTTAGTGGCAAAAGCCTGAACAACATTAGCTACGACGAAAGCGGTATTCGCAGCTATCAGGTTGAATCGACGTATTTAGAACACTACTCAGTAGTTGGCGATACGCACTTTCAAAACCCAGTTCTTTCGGTATTCCGTGAAGGGCACACGATTGAATGGCAAGTCACCGCTGATCGCGCGATTATGGATGAGAATCAAGTTGTCACGTTTTATGACAACGTCGTAGCAAAGAACCTGTTGCCAGAAGCCAGCTTCGATACAATGACCACAGATAAAATGGTTGTTGAGCTGCCTAGCCGAGATTTTTATTCAGAGACTCCGGTCCATATGATCGGTACATTTTTTGAAACTGAGGGACAAGCAATGAAAGGTAACTTCGGTACCAACAATGCAACCCTCTTTAATTCTGTTCAAGGTAGATATGAAACTCTTACACCTTAGTTTATTCGCTTTGACCCTTGCGGCACCTAATGTCTATGCTCTGTCTTCGGATAGTGAGCAACCTGTCTACATTGACTCAGACAGCCAGCAATTGGATATGAAAAGTAACCAAGTGACTTTCCTTGGTGATGTGAACCTTAAACAAGGCAGCATCAATATCAATGCCGATAAGGTTATTGTTACTCGTAACGCCGTAAACGGTGAGATTGAAGAAATTCAAGGCTTCGGTAAGCCAGCAACCTTCTCTCAGCTTACTGACGACGGTAAGACACTCTACGGTGAAGCTGACGACCTGCACTACCAGCTTGTTGCCGACCGACTGATCATGACTAAGAATGCGATGTTATCTCAAGATGGCAGCATCATTCGCGGTTCTAAGATCACTTACCAGATCGGTTCTCAGAAATTAGTCGCTGACAGTGGTGAAAACAAACGAGTGTCAACGGTTTTACAACCAACGGAAGTGAATAAGTAACGATGGCTGTTCTTAAAGCAAAAAACCTAGCGAAAACCTACAGTAAACGTAAGGTTGTTACCGATGTAAGCTTACAGGTAGAGTCAGGCCAGATCGTCGGTCTGCTTGGGCCTAACGGTGCAGGTAAAACCACATCTTTCTATATGATTGTTGGTTTGGTGGCGCGTGATGAAGGTACCATCAGCATTGATGACCGAGACATCAGTATCTTACCAATGCACAGCCGCTCTCGTCTTGGTATCGGTTACCTGCCTCAAGAAGCATCGATTTTCCGTAAGTTGTCCGTAGAGAACAACATCATGGCGGTTTTACAAACCCGTGATGAAATGACCAACGAACAACGCCAAGATAAGCTGGAAGACCTGCTAGAAGAGTTCCACATCCAACATATCCGCACCAGCAATGGTATGGCTCTGTCGGGTGGTGAGCGTCGTCGTGTAGAGATTGCTCGTGCACTAGCAGCAAACCCGCAGTTCATTCTATTGGATGAACCATTCGCCGGTGTTGACCCGATCTCAGTAATCGATATCAAAAAAATCATTGTTCACCTGCGTGATCGCGGCTTGGGCGTTTTGATTACCGACCACAACGTTCGTGAAACATTAGACGTGTGTGAAAAAGCTTACATCGTAAGCCAAGGACACCTGATCGCTGAGGGTACTCCTGAAGATGTTCTCAATAACGAACAAGTTAAACAAGTTTATCTAGGCGAACAATTCCGTCTATGATTATATAGAGAGTATCGAGAGTTCTAAGAATAATAACTAGGTAAGTCACACTGAATGAAACCCTCATTACAACTTAAGCTAGGCCAACAGTTAGCAATGACTCCTCAATTGCAGCAAGCGATTCGTTTGTTGCAATTGTCTACTTTAGATTTGCAGCAAGAGATTCAAGAAGCACTTGAATCTAACCCACTACTCGATGTCGAAGAAGGCAATGAAGATACGCCAACATCGGAAGAAAAACCTAGCAGTGACGAAAAAGAAACTGTTGAAGCCACAGAGCAAGACTTACCTGATAGCTCAGACTTAATCGAAAAATCAGAGATTGGCAACGAACTAGAAATCGACACAACTTGGGAAGACGTCTACAGCGCGAACACCGGTAACACGGGTATTGCGATTGATGACGACATGCCGGTTTATCAAGGCGAAACCACTCAAAGCCTGCACGATTACCTACTTTGGCAACTCGACTTAACGCCATTCACTGACACCGACCGAAGCATCGCTTTTGCATTAATCGATGCCATCGACGACTACGGTTACCTCACTGTAACTTGTGAAGACATCCTTGAAAACTTCGACAATGAAGAGATCGAGCTTGATGAAATTGAAGCGGTACGTAAACGAATTCAGCAGTTTGATCCGCTAGGTGTCGGTTCAGTCAACCTGCAAGATTGCTTGTTACTGCAACTGGCAACCTTTCCCCAAGATACGCCTTGGCTTAACGAAGCTAAGTTAGTACTTACTAGCCATATCGACCAACTCGGCAATCGCGATTACAAACTGGTTATCAAAGAGACCAAGTTGAAAGAAGCAGAACTACGTGAAGTTTTGCAACTGATTCAACAGCTGGACCCTCGTCCTGGCAGTAAGATTACTCCGGATGAAACTGAGTATGTGGTTCCAGATGTATCTGTCTTCAAAGACCTTGGCAAATGGTTAGTGACCATTAACCCTGATAGCGTGCCTAAGTTGAAAGTGAATCAGCAGTACGCTGATCTGGGCAGTAAAGGCAACAGCGCCGACAATCAATACATCCGCTCAAATTTGCAAGAAGCAAAGTGGTTAATTAAAAGCCTAGAGAGCCGAAATGAGACGCTACTCAAAGTTGCGCGATGCATTGTTGAACATCAGCGTGATTTCTTCGAACATGGCGAAGAAGCGATGAAGCCAATGGTTCTTAATGATGTTGCGTTAGCTGTTGATATGCACGAATCCACGATCTCTCGTGTGACGACTCAAAAATTCATGCATACGCCACGTGGCATCTTCGAGCTCAAATACTTTTTCTCAAGCCATGTCAGCACTGACAATGGCGGTGAATGTTCATCTACAGCAATTCGCGCACTCATCAAGAAGCTTGTCGCAGCGGAAAATACCGCGAAGCCTCTAAGTGATAGTAAGATTGCTGCTTTACTGGCTGACCAAGGAATTCAGGTAGCTAGACGTACCATAGCGAAATACCGTGAGTCTCTGGGCATTGCCCCATCGAGTCAGCGTAAACGCCTGCTATAAGCTCATTTAGTCGCTAGTTACTTAGCAACTATGATCAGGCAACCAACTGAAAAGGAAAGTCTATGCAAATCAATATTCAAGGCCATCACGTTGATCTTACCGATTCAATGCAAGACTATGTTCACACCAAATTCGACAAACTTGAGCGCTTCTTTGATCATATCAATAGCGTTCAGGTTGTTTTAAAAGTTGAGAAAATCAATCAAATCGCAGAAGCTACCCTGCATATAAATCAGGGGGAAATCCATGCGACAGCAACAGATGAAAGCATGTATGCCGCGATTGATTCATTGGTTGATAAACTCGTCCGCCAACTCAACAAGCACAAAGAAAAGCTAAGTAGTCACTAACATGCAATTAAGCGAAGTACTTTCATTGGACTGCACCAAAAGTGCAGTCCAATGCACAAGCAAAAAAAGAGCCCTTGAGCTCATCAGCCAGATAGCAGCTGAGAGCTGCGGTCAAGATTCAACAGAGCTATTTGAGTGTATGTTGAGCCGTGAGAAGATGGGCAGTACCGGTATTGGTAATGGTATCGCGATTCCCCATGCTCGTATGAATGTCAGTGATAAAGCGATAGCTGTATTACTGCAATGCCAAGATCCTATCGAATTTGATGCGATTGATAATCGTCCTGTCGACCTACTATTTGCCCTGCTTGTTCCTAGCGAACAATGCAAAGAGCATCTAAAAACCCTTTCTTGTATGGCAGAACGACTAAACGACAAGCAGACTCTTAAACAGCTGCGTAATGCTCAGAGCGATCAAGAGCTTTACGACATCATGATTCAAGTGCCAACTTGCGAGCAATAACATGCGATTAATCGTGGTTAGTGGCCAATCAGGGGCCGGTAAAAGTGTTGCGTTACGAGTCCTAGAAGACTTGGGGTATTACTGTGTCGATAATCTACCAGTAAACCTGCTCAACAACTTTGTCGAATCGGTACGCGAAAGCAACCAAAACGTTGCGGTAAGTATTGATATACGTAACCTACCGAAAGAGCCTCAGTTAGTCACCGACACGCTCGAGCAACTCGAGTCAGCTACAAACATCGATGTTGATGTATTGTTCCTCGATGCCAGCAAGCAGACACTCCTTAAGCGCTACAGCGAAACCCGCAGAATCCACCCTTTATCAATTGGCCAAGAAAAGCTCTCTCTTGAGCAAGCGATTGATTTAGAGAAGACACTTCTGACACCTCTCGCAGAGCACGCCAGCATTGTGATCGACAGCAGTGACTGCAACCTCTACGAATTGAGTGAAAAGGTTCGATTTAAAGTTGAAGGCAAAGAGAAGCAAGAGCTGATCATCGTCTTTCAATCTTTCGGTTTTAAGTATGGCTTGCCAAGTGATGCCGACTACGTGTTTGATGTTCGCTTTTTGCCGAACCCTCACTGGGAACCTGCACTACGACCACTAACCGGGCTAGATGCACCAATTCACTCCTTTCTAGAAGAACATTCAGAAGTTCTGGAACTCAAGCAACAGATCCAAGGCTTTGTTGAACAGTGGTTACCAATGTTAGAGAAGAACAATCGCAGTTACCTAACGGTCGCGATTGGCTGTACTGGCGGCAAACACCGCTCGGTTTATCTAACCCAGAAAATTGGTGAGTACTTTGAGCAACTTGGCCATCAAGTTCAAATCAGACACGCCTCCCTAGAGAAGCACCAACAGGGCTAACCATGGAATTAACTCGAACTGTACTGATCCAAAATCGCTTGGGTCTTCACGCTAGAGCAGCCGTAAAGTTGGTTGAGCTTGCACAAAGCTTTGATGCAACCATCACTATCCATAGCGAAGAAGATAAAACAGCAACAGCAGACAGCGTAATGGGGTTACTTATGCTGGAATCAGCGCAAGGGCAACATATTACGATTCAAGCTGCAGGTACCGATTCACAGCAAGCACTGGATGCCGTCTGTCATCTCATTGAAGACAAGTTTGATGAGGGTGAGTAGCGAAAACGCTTCACTCACAACGCCTAAGACTCAAACAACGAACCAACCAATATTAAATCTTAGTTCTATCTAAGTTTATGATTTAAATAAGCCCCAGAATTAAGTTACTATTCCAACCATTGTTAGAATAATGAGATAGGAGGAAAATATGGCAGAGCAATTAGAATTCGACCAAGCTCACCAAACCCTCCAAGAAGTCAGCGAAGCCCTAGAAAACGGCCGATTTGTTCACGTACGCCGACAACTTCAGGACATGGAGCCTGAAGATATTGCACACCTTTTAGAAGCCTCCCCTCGCAAAAGTCGTGACGTACTCTGGCAACTCACCGATCCTGAAGACTACGGTGAAATTCTTGATGAACTAAACGAAGACGTCAAAGATGCTCTTGTGTCGAAAATGGCACCTGAGACCTTGGCAGAAGCAACCGAAGGTATGGAAACCGATGACGTCGCGTACGTACTTCGAAGCCTACCCGACGATGTTTCTCGCGAAGTCCTTTCTCAAATGGACTCCGTCGATCGTGCATTAGTTGAAACTGCCCTGTCGTACCCTGAAGATTCAGCGGGTGCGATCATGAACACCGACGTAATCACGATTCGTGGTGATGTCGATGTTGACGTTGTATTGCGCTACATGCGTATGCGTGGCGAACTGCCGGATGCAACTGATGCTCTGTATGTTATTGATGAAGAAGAACGTCTTATCGGTAACCTATCACTTACCACGCTAGTAACGACTCAACCTGATGTCCCTGTTTCAGAAGTGATGGATGATGCCGACGAAGCGATCGCGGTAGAAACCAGTGCGTCAGATATCGCGAGCCTGTTTGAACGTCGTAACTGGGTTTCTGCGCCTGTCATCGATAGTAACCAGCACCTTGTTGGTCGTATCACCATCGATGACGTGGTTGATGTTATCCGTGAAGATGCCGAACACTCAATGATGAGTATGGCGGGTATGGACGATGACGAAGATACCTTCGCACCGGTCGTAAAATCTGCTCGTCGTCGTAGTGTGTGGCTTGGTGCTAACGTACTCGCAGCACTGGCGGCAGCATCTGTATCAAACATGTTTGAAGCAACGCTCGATCAAATGGCAGCGATTGCGGTTCTGATGACTATCGTGCCTTCGATGGGGGGGGTTGCGGGTAACCAAACCGTTGCTCTGGTGATTCGTGGTTTGGCACTCGGTCATATCGGTGACAGTAACAAACGCGAACTGCTACTCAAAGAGGCAGCCATCGGCTTCCTAAACGGCGTTCTATGGGCCGTTATCATTGGTGGTATCGTGGTGGCTTGGAAAGGTAACTGGATACTGGGAGGCATCATCTCAGCGGCGATGATGACCAACTTGATTGTCGCAGGTATTGCTGGTGTAACTATCCCAGTGATGTTGAAGAAGATGAATATCGATCCAGCCCTTGCTGGCGGTATGGCACTGACCACAGTAACCGATGTTATTGGCCTATCGGTGTTCCTAGGCTTAGCGACCATACTGATCTAGTTAGCATAAGCAGTTAGCCAATTTTTGGCGAAATACAGAAAACAAAAAGGGAGCCACGGCTCCCTTTTTTAATTCATCAGATTCGCTTTAATTGAATTACTCACCCGCGACTTTCATCGACTCAAGCAGGATAGAACCCGTTTGAATTTGCGAACGTGTTTCTACGTCGTTACCCACAGCAACAATCTGAGTAAACATGTCTTTTAGGTTACCTGCGATTGTTACTTCTGATACTGGGTATTGGATCTCTCCGTTTTCAACCCAGAAACCTGCAGCGCCACGTGAATAATCACCCGTTACGGTGTTTACGCCTTGGCCCATCACTTCAGTGACTAGGAAGCCAGTACCCAACTCTTTTAGCATCTGCTCAAAGTTTTGACCGGTCGATTTAACGAACCAGTTATGAATACCACCAGCATGACCGGTTGGCGTCATATCCATCTTACGTGCGGCATAGCTCGTTAGTAGGTAAGTTGCTAGCACACCGTCAGTGATGATTTCACGATCTTGAGTGAACACACCTTCGCTATCGAATGGGCTTGAAGCCAAACCACGCAAGATATGTGGTCGCTCAGAAATGTTAAACCAGTCAGGTAGGATTTTCTGACCGAGATGATCCAATAGGAATGACGACTTGCGGTAAAGGTTACCGCCACTGATCGCCATAACAAGGTGACCAATCAAGCCAGTTGCCACATCATTAGCGAACATAATTGGGTACTGGCCTGTTGGTAGCTTTTTCGCATCCAAACGGCTAATGGTCTTTTCTGCAGCTTCTTGACCTACACGCTCAGGCGTCCACAGCTCGTCACGGTGACGTGCAACGGTGTAGCTGTAGTCACGCTCCATCTCACCGTTAGCGCCTTGTCCAATTACACAGCAGCTCGTGCTATGACGACTAGAAGCATAGCTTGCTAGTAAGCCATGGCTGTTACCATAAACCTTAACGCCATAGTGGCTGTCGTAGCTTGCGCCATCACTCTGTTTGATCTTATCGCTATAAGCTAACGCTTGCTTCTCAGCAGCAATCGCAATCTCAGCGGCATAGTCAGGGTTTGGTTCATCAGGGTGAAAAAGATCCAAATCTGGAATTTCTTTTACCATGTATTCTTTTGCCGCAGGACCGGCAAATGGGTCTTCAGAAGTGTACTGAGCGATATCAAGTGCGGCCGCGACGGTTTGAGCAATCGCCTTTTCACTCAGATCAGATGTAGATGCGCTGCCTTTTTTCTGGCCGCGATAAACAGTAATACCTAGCGCACCATCACTATTAAATTCAACGTTTTCCACTTCACACATACGTGTTGAAACACTTAAACCCGTTGACTTAGTAATAGCGACCTCAGCTGCGTCTGCACTCACTGATGCCATATCCAACGCTTTAGCTACTGCGGCTTCTAGCTCAACTCTTTGCTGGGCGACTTGCTGTTTTACATCCATATCTATTCTAATTTTTTAGGTCAATATTACGTAGGATAACAAGAATTTCGCTTTCTCCCCAAGATTCTTGCTAAAATAGGCAATATATTCGTTTGAGATAGTGACATAGGCAGAAAAGATGGCTCGCAAAAACCAAAAAGCCCCATGGGAACCAGAAGAAGAAATCATCTGGGTAAGTAAGACAGAAATGAAAACCGACATGGAAGCGCTACAAAAACTGGGGGAAGAACTTGTTTCCCTGAAGCCTTCTGTATTAGACAAGTTTCCTCTGTCTGAAGATTTGGCACAAGCGATTAAAGATGCACAACGCTTTAAAAATGAAGCGAAGCGCCGTCAACTTCAATACATTGGTAAAGTAATGCGCAATGTTGATCCTGAGCCAATTCAAGCGGCTTTGGATAAAGTACGTAACAAGCACTCGCAAGCAACCGCTGAACTGCACAAGCTTGAGCAACTGCGTGATCGCGTTGTTGCTGAAGGCGATGCGGCTATTTCAGAAGTAATGGAAATGTACCCTGAAGCAGACCGTCAGCGTCTTCGTCAGCTAGCTCGCCAAGCTAACAAAGAGAAATCAGCGAACAAGCCTGCAAAGTCTTCTCGTGAGATCTTCCAAATCTTAAAAGAGCTAAAGCTAGAAGACTAATCGTTATCTCGCTTTACTCATAGAGTGAATAAAAGACCTAGCACATGCTAGGTCTTTTTGTTTTTGACGCACTCGATATCAAGAAGCACTCAATATCAATAAATACTCACAGGAGTGATGAGTCGTCACTCACCCGCTTTAACAAATGAGCTTAATTCTGTCTGTGGATGATCCGCCGTCAGTGCCTCTATCGAGTCTTCAACCAACACCTTACCTAGCGCCACAAACACAAACTTATTCGCGATACTGCGTGCGTCACCTAAATGGTGAGTCACCATCAAGACCGTAATATTTCGCTCTGCCGCTAATCGCTTCACTAAGCTAAGCATCTCTTCACGCAGCAAAGGGTCAAGCGCAGAGAAAGGTTCATCAAGCAGCCAAATATCATGAGGTTGGACAAAACAACGCGCTAACGCGACACGCTGGCGTTGACCACCGGATAAGTGCTCAGGCAATCTATCCAAATACTCTGCAACACCTACTTGTGCGGCTGCTTGCTCAACTTTGAGCTTTTGGGTTGCCGTAAGCTTTAATCCCGGGTGCAGACCTAAACCAATATTTTCACGTACCGTGAGATGGGCAAACAGGTTGTGCTCTTGAAACAACATCGCCAACGGGCGTTGGTGTGCCTCTTTACCAATAAGCGACTGCCCAACTACTGAGATCTCACCCGATGTAGGCTCGATAAACCCCGCAACTAGCGCCAACAGTGTAGATTTACCCGCACCACTCGGCCCCATAAGCGCAACAATATCGCCCTGCTCAGCTTGAAAATCAAAGCTAAACAACTCTCTGTGATAGTGGTAATCCACATCTTTCATCACTAACATCATCGGTTCCTTAATTCTTTAGCATCGAGCTTAGATCTTCGAGTAAATAAGAATTCTATTAAGCTAAAACTGCCGACACTCAGTAACAGTAAGCTCACAGAAACTACCGCCGCCGCTTCCATTTGATAGCTGCCTAACAATTGGAATAGATACAAAGGCAGAGTTCTAAAATCTTGGCTACCAAACAAAGCAATCGCGCTTAAGTCACCCATCGCCAACATAAAGCTAATCGAGAAGGCTTGCGCCATCGGCTTACGCAATGCTCGCCACTCCACTAACCTAAAACGCGTGAAACCTGTCATACCCAAGCTTGCACACACATACTGGTACTGCTGAGACAAATGCAGCATAGGTTGAGCTAGGGTTTTAATTACGTAAGGCAGCGCCATTAAGCTGTTGACGGCAATCACGATAAAGAAAGCTAAACTGAATACATCGGTGAATGAACGCAGTAATAAGAAGATACCCGTACTGATCACCAGCCCCGGAGTCACCAAGATAATAGTGCCAATCAGCTCGATTTTATCGGCTCGAAAATTCTTGTTCTGTAAACGCCATGCTCGGCTAGTCAGCAGTATGGCGATACCAATACCAACCGCGATAACACTTGCTAATGACGCGACTTTAACCGAGGTCATTAACGCCGCCCAAAACGGCTCGCTGCTGAGTACAGTTAATGCCTGCGAGTTAATTCCACTGACGATAACCATAGCTAATGGCGGCAATACCAGCATTGAAACTATGATGATCCAAAAGCTATCCCAAGCTTTTGACCACCAGCTGTCCTTAACCAAATATTTCTCTTCAGACAACTGACTGGCCGTCACTGAAATAGGTTTCGATAGCCGTTGAATGCTCACCGCTAGCACACCACACAGCAGCATTTGCCATATCGCGAGCAAGGCACCAGCTTGAAGGTCAAAGTCGAATTTAATCGCCTGATAAATAGCGAGCTCGATAGTGGTTGATTTGGGTCCACCGCCTAGCGCCATCACGGTAGCAAAGCTGGTAAAACACAACATGAAGACTAAGCCACATACATGAGGTAATTGCTGTCTTAAGCGAGGCCATTCAACCCATCTGAATTTGTTCCAATGACTCATACCCAAGTGAGCACAAAGCTTGTGTTGCTCGGCAGGCACCGTATCTAACGCTTGCAGAAGTAAGCGACTGGCATAAGGCAAGTTGAAGAAAACGTGCGCCAGCAAAATACCATTCAATCCGTATATGGAAAATGGCAATTCAATATCGAAGTTCGCCAAAAACTTAGCTAACCAACCACTATTGCCATAGATCGCAAGTAAGCCAAATACACCCACTAACACTGGCAGGACTAAGGTCGACGCGAACAGCCTTAACAACAAAGCGCGTCCAAAAAATTGTCTACGACACAGCGCATGAGCAATAGGTATAGCAAAGCCAACACTCAGCACCGTTGAGAGTGTCGCCTGATAAAAACTGAATTTCGTTACATGCCAATAGTAGGGATCGGACCATACTTGGCTGATATCAAGAGAAGGGGCATTGCTAAGCAATGCCCCAACTGCTGAAACCACGAAGGCGGTAATGAGTATCGCTACCCAAATCCCAACCTTAGGTGTTTTCTTTATCATAGATTGATTTTTTACCGTAAATGGTTCGCTCAGTTAACATCGAACAAACCTTTAAATACAGAAAGTTAGAAAGCTAATTTTTTAAAAGCAAATTAAAAAGTAAGTGCACTCTGCCATTCACGAATCCATGGCTTACGCTTAGCTGCAATTTCTTCGGGCGTAAAGCTTAGCGCTTTCTGAGGAACCGTAAGTTGCTCGAACCCTTTTGGAAGCTCAATATCGGTCACTGGGTACATCCAGTTGCCTGTTGGCATCGCCGATTGGAATTCATCACTTAGGATAAACGCCATAAACTCATCAGCAAGCTTTTCGTTCTTGCTGCCTTTAACCTTAGCGGCCACTTCCACTTGAGTGTAATGCCCTTCTTCGAAGCTTGCTGCTGCATACTTAGAATCGCTTTCAGCAATAATGTGGTAAGCCGGAGACGTTGTATAAGACAACACTAAATCCGACTCGCCTTCTAGGAACATAGAGTAAGCTTCAGACCAGCCTTTGGTTACAGTCACTGTTTTCTGAGCAAGCTTCTTCCATGCTGCTGTCGCTTCATCACCGTATACTGATTTCATCCAAAGCATCATGCCTTGGCCTGGTGTTGATGTACGTGGATCTTGGTAGATGACCTTAAGATCATCACGCTGATCAACCAGTTCTTTCAAGCTCTTCGGCGGGTTTTCCAGTTTCTCTTTATTGTAAACAAAAGCAAAGTAGCCAAAGTCATAGGGTACAAAAGTGCTGTCGTTCCAACCATTAGGAAGCGTTACCGATGACGTATCAACATTATGCTCAGCCAATAAGCCCGTCGCTTTCGCTTCAGCCATCAGGTTGTTGTCGAGACCTAGCAAGATATCGGCTTTGCTGTTGCCGCCCTCAAGACGTAAACGGTTCAGAATAGACACGCCATCTTCTAGAGCGACAAAATTCACATCACAACCACACTTCTCTTCGAATGCTTTTTCAACGGCAGGACGAGGGCCCCAATCCGCAGCAAAAGAGTCATAGGTGTATATAGTCAAAGTGTTGTCTGCAGCAAAGGCAGAAAAAGAAATAGCTGTAGTAACAGCAAGGGTAGTTAATGTGAATTTCACTGGACGCTCTCCATGGTCTGAGCGGCACAGGTTTGAGGGAGGAGAACGGTAGAGGTTGTTCCTAACTCAATTCCTACGCCAGCATTATCTGGTTCAGGTTTACGGGTCCCAAGCACCTGCTTGATCTCAGCTCGCATTCATTATTTGAATGGTTCGCTCCCCGATGAGTGTTCAGAATTGTAATTTGATTTTTAACAATAAGCTATCAAGTTTGGATCAATTACGTTGATCGTAACCCCAACGTGGCACTAAACCTTGTTCGATACCAAGGTGATCTAGAATACGCGCCACCATAAAGTCGACCAGATCTTCAATTGACTTGGGTTGATGATAAAAACCCGGAGCTGCAGGCATGATCGTTACGCCCATGGTCGAAAGTTTGTGCATGTTCTCGAGATGAAGCGTTGAGAATGGCGTTTCACGAACCACCAATAACAGCTGGCCTCGCTCTTTCATCACCACATCTGCCGCGCGCTCAATCAGGTTATCCGATAACCCATGAGCAATGGATGCCAAACTGCCCGCAGAACATGGGCAGACCACCATCTGCTTCGGCGCTGCAGAACCTGATGCAACTGGAGAGAACCAGTCATCTTTGCCGCATACCACCAGCTTTTCTGGATCGCAGCCCAAGTGCTTAACCAAGGCTTGCTTTGCCGCATCTGGCCCAGCAGGTAACTTAAGCTCATGCTCAGTAGCCAACACCACTCGCGCTGCCGATGAAATCAGCAAGTAGACCTGATAATCGGCTGCCAAAAGGCATTCAAGCAAACGCAGGCCATAAGGCGCACCGGATGCGCCAGTGAAAGCAAGAGTTATCGCTTTATCGTGTTTTGTCATGTTCTCAATTACTTCAAATTATAAGGTCGTGGATGCAGTTAGCCTTTGAGTGCCAATCCATCCAACAGTTTTTGGTGAATGCCACCAAAGCCACCATTACTCATTACCAAGATTTGGTCGCCCGCTTGTGCCTCTGAGACAATTTTAGCAACGAATGCATCCATGTCATCACTCACGTGTGCCGGTTGGTGACAAGCGTCTGCAACATCTTGAACTGACCAATCAATGTTATCCGGTTGGAATAAGTAGGTAGAATCCGCCTGCTTCAACGAATCAGCCAAGGTTTCTTTATGCACACCACGTTTCATGGTGGCGGAACGAGGCTCTAAAACGGCAATGATTTTTTTCGAGTCGACCTTATTACGTAAGCCGCCGAGCGTAAGTTCAATCGCCGTTGGGTGATGAGCAAAATCATCATAAACAGACACACCTGCCACCTCGCCTTTAAGCTCCAAACGGCGCTTAGTATTAATAAAGGTAGCTAGTGATTCACAAGCAAGGTCAGGTGTCACGCCCACATGACGTGCAGCTGCAATCGCCATCAAAGCATTATTTACGTTGTGGTCGCCCACTAAATCCCAATTTACGGTTCCAACACATTCATTTTGGAAGTAAACCTCAAATTGAGAGCCATCTTTGACCAGTTTCTTGGCATCCCAGTCGCCTTGCTCGCCACTCGATTCAGTTTCACTCCAGCAACCGCGAGCTAGAACATCTTCAATAGCGCTGTCTTGCTTAGGTGAGAAAATGCGACCATTGCTTGGCACAGTACGCACCAAATGATGAAATTGTCGCTTAATCGCTTCAAGATCGTCAAAGATGTCCGCATGATCGAACTCTAGGTTATTCATCACTAAGGTTCTTGGGTGGTAATGAACGAACTTAGATCGTTTATCGAAAAAAGCACTGTCGTATTCGTCGGCTTCTACCACGAAGAACATGCTTTCACCAAGGCGAGCAGAGATACCAAAGTTACCCAACACTCCGCCAACTAAGAAGCCCGGTGCATAGCCACAGTCTTCCAAGATCCAAGCCAACATACTGGAAGTTGTGGTTTTACCGTGAGTACCGGACACCGCAAGAACCCAGCGGTCATGCAATAAGAACTCTTGCAGCCATTGTGGACCAGAGGTGTATCTAAGGTTGTTATCCAAGACATACTCAACACACGGATTACCACGGCTCATCGCATTACCGATAACCACCAGGTCAGGCCTAGGCTCTAGTTGGCTTGGGTCGAACCCTTCAATAATTTCAATCCCTTGCGACTCTAACAAGGTGCTCATTGGTGGGTAAACATTCGCGTCACTACCCGTAACCTTGTGACCTAATTGACGAGCCAATACCGCAGCACCACCCATGAAGGTGCCACAAATTCCTAAGATATGAATATGCATAAATTGCTTCCAAAACGCTTGGCTAAATTAACAGTGCCTAATTAAAACGGCTTGTACTCATTATCATTAAATGACGCTTAAAAGCGAGCAGCAATGCAAAACAAATTGAGTCGACATAGTAAGTGAGATCTGTGTCGCTTAGTTCATTACCATTAAAAAGATCTAACCTTTAGAATTTAGGTAAGCGTCTAGATGAATAAAGCCCACTCAAGAGGCCGAATCTACAGTGCTCAAATCCCCCCTAATATTGAGAGAAGTTTAAGGAAATAACATGTCTGAGATGCGCACCCTTGGTGAGTTCATTGTTGAGAAACAGAGTGACTTCCCCCATGCAAGCGGTGATCTATCATCCCTTTTGTCGTCTATTCGACTTGCTGCAAAAATTGTTAACCGTGAGATCAACAAGGCTGGCCTAGTCGACATCACTGGCGCTGTTGGTACAGACAACGTGCAAGGTGAAGAGCAGCAAAAGCTAGACCTTTACGCGAACGACAAATTTAAAGCGGCTCTAGAAGCCCGTGACCAAGTTTGTGGTGTTGCAAGTGAAGAAGAAGACGAAGCTGTCGCCTTCAATAAAGAGCTCAACAAAAACGCAAAATACGTTGTACTGATGGATCCACTAGATGGCTCATCAAACATCGATGTAAATGTATCGGTTGGTACAATTTTCTCTATCTACCGTCGAGTATCACCGATCGGTACACCACCAACACAAGAAGATTTCTTACAGCCAGGACACAAGCAAGTAGCCGCGGGTTACGTGATTTACGGTTCTTCAACCATGCTTGTATACACAACAGGTGCTGGCGTAAATGGCTTCACCTACGACCCATCACTGGGTACCTTCTGCCTATCTCATGAAAACATGATGATTCCAGACGAAGGTAAGATTTACTCAATCAACGAAGGTAATTACATCCGCTTCCCTACGGGTGTTAAGAAGTACATCAAGTACTGCCAAGAAAATGAGCCAAGCGACAACCGCCCTTACACATCACGTTACATCGGTTCTCTAGTATCAGATTTCCACCGTAACCTTTTGAAAGGCGGCATCTACTTGTACCCAAGCACGCAAAGTCACCCTCAAGGTAAACTGCGTCTGCTTTACGAGTGCAACCCTATTGCTTTCCTTATGGAGCAAGCTGGCGGTATTGCATCAGACGGTGCACAGCGTATCATGGATATCAAACCAACTGAGCTACACCAACGTGTGCCTTTCTTCGTTGGTTCAACAAAAATGGTACGTAAAGTAGAAGAGTTTCTTGAGCTGAACCCTGAGTAACCCTCTCATTTCATTCTCAAACTAACGCTATTAAAAAGCCAGCACCTCAGTGCTGGCTTTTTGTTGTCTCGTAAGGTGATTAACTAGTTAGGAATCATTGTTCCGCTGACACCAGTTACCCGAAAGTATTTCTTTATTAGCTGTTAGATCAAGCTGATACAAATATACCCATGCTAATCCAAATATAGTCTCTATTTGCTCGCGACGATACTCAACAGGAACATCTTCTAGCCGATCGAGCGACTCTAAAATTTCGTCGTTAATGATATAGACCTCACCAGCGACACTTTTCTTTCCCAAAATCATCGCCGGATAGGCACCTAAATCAAAAAGTGCGTATTCCTTAGGTGTATCAAACTGCCCTAATAAATCGCAGCCCTGCAAATAATGGTGATTGGACTGACCTTGCCTCAAGGTTCCATAGACAAAAACAAGATGCTGCATATGCCCTCCCATACGGCTCTACTCGAACTCAAATTGATAGAGAAGATCCACAGCACTGTCTAGGCCAGAAACAGCTTCAACATAGAGATCCTGCATCAATCTATAACGAACGGTAAACTCACCTAACGAGTTAAAGATACCCACACCATACTTCACCTGTAAGCCAGGCAGGATGTAACCACTTACCGTCACTTGAGAGTCATCGCCAGAGCCTGCAGTATCCAGTTGCAAGTCCTTTACACCAAAGGCTTCACCGATTTCACCAACAACCTTACCACTCTTCGCTAAACTCAAACCGATTAAAGTCGTTGTCATCGAACCGCTCGACTCACCGTCGATATCTTGGCCACGCAAAATATAAGACAGTGCGTTCGCTTGTGGCATCGCTGGGTCAGAATAAATCTCGATGGTAGGCTCTGTCGCAGGGCCAGTCACTCGAATACCAGCGGTCACGTCATCCTGAGTATTATCAGGATTACGAATCGCGTTGATGGCTACGTATGGCTGATCCGGTGGTCCATTCATTAGGATCTTACCCTCTTCGATCAAGAGGTCTTGCCCGAATGATTGATAAGTACCATCGACGATGTTCACTTCACCTGTAATAAATGGACCTTGGTCTTTTTGAGCCACGTTGAGCTTACCGACCAAATCACCTTCAAGACCGAAGGCAGACAGTTTAAAGTCATCACCAATGGAGATATTAATATTCGTCATCACATTGAATGGAATCGTATCTTCGTTTTCTGGCTCTAGATCTTTATTCAAAATAACCTGATCAGAAGAGACGCCAACCGCTGACGGTGGTAAATCTTCAACAACAATTCGTCCCCATGGTAATGCAATATCACCGGTGATTTTCGCCAGATCTGGTGTGACATCAATAGTCATATCAGGTACGACCTTCACCTTAACCATCGGTGGGATATCAACCATCAACTCATCAGCGAAAACTCTAACGTTCGAATGCCATGCTTTAAGATCTTGCCAATCTCCGGTTCCCTCAATATCAAGGTGACCATCAGGTGTTTCGACATTCGCATCCAGTTTTGCACTATAACCATCAAAGTCGAGGTCGATGCGGCCATCTTTCACATCAACAGGCGTAACATCGCCTTTGACTTGAATACCATCAACAGAGAATTGACCAAAGACTTGAGGGTGCATCAGAGAGCCTTTAACTTGAAGATCACTCTCAAGGTCGGCTTTCAATAAGCTGTATTCACCTAGAATTGGTTGTAAGAAATCAAGATGGAACGTGGTCAGCTTAATTGCCGCATCGACCATTTTGTCTTCGGCAAGAATATCCGGTAACGACACCGTGCCAGACAGGTCACCATTGTCGGAAACATCCAACTTAAAATCGGCATCCAGTTTGTTGTCTTTCAGTTGGGCATTCAATGCAACGCTTTCCCAACCCAGTGTGATTGGCTCACCCACTTGTTGAACAACCTGACCTTTCGGCATATCAACGCTTACCGTGACTTCAGGCTCATCTTGTTCAGACCACTTTGCATGAGCAGTCGCATTGACTAAGCCCTGTAATTGCGTCTCTTTAGGCACAAAGGCTTTAATCTGCTCGAAATCGAATTGATTGATGGCTACCTTGGCCTCACCCGATTTTCCGACACGAACGTCTTCATCCAAACACACGCTCGAACCCGATTGTTTCCAACAGTGCGCTTGAACATCGGCAAACTGTTTATCAACATCCGCATTTATCGCGACAGGTTGATCTAACACCCAAGGACCTTGCTGAGTGGTGATTTTGACTCTGTCTAACGATCCATACCAAATAAGAGAAGGCTTTTGAATCAACTCTCCGGAAATAGCTAAGCTTGTAGACACGATGTCGGATATCACATCAAGTGTCACTGTGTGTTTCTTCTCACCACCACTCACCGTGAGATCAATGCTTTTTACGCTCTGATCTTGATAGGTTAGGTTGTTAGCTTTTAATTCAAGATCAGCTTGAGCTTCAGGCAATGGCAGAGGAACCACAGAACCATTAAGCGACAAGGATTCTAGTGTTGCTTCGTTATTCCAATCTACCTTATCCACATTTAGAGCGAGATCGACTTCAGGCTTTTTCGTTGGACCACTGAGCTGGATGTTACCAATCACTTTACCTTTCAAATCAGGGACGCTTTTTACAAGCTCAGGGAAGTGAATCTCAACACCCATGTCCCATTTCTTATCAAGCTCACCCTGAGCCTTAATCGAGTTAACACCGTGAGCTAAGCTCAAACCACTGGTTTTCAGTTTTGGTTCACCGCTCGCGCTGCGATCCGACGCTGACAACTGACCTTCGATATCCAGAGGGTATTCTCGCAAGATCCCTTCAATATCCAATTTAGGCAGTTCAATCGCCCAGCCGCCCGCTTCCGTCAACTCACCTGAGGTGACGATGTTTCCACTAATGTTGCCCTCAGCTTCTGGCCACTGCAGACCCGGTTGAATATCTTTGAGTGTCACGTCAGCTTGCCAGTTAACGAGACTCTTCCAGTTCGCTTTAACGACACCGTTAAGCTCACCGCCTAGCGTGTTGAGCTTTAGACGCTCGAGAACAATTTGTTCCGTCGTGCCTTTACCCTGTAGATCGATGGCTAATTCAGGGATTTCCTTACCATCGGCTTCACCTTTAAGAAGAACATTAAAACCATCTAGTGAGCCATCAGCTTTAAATTGCTCAATTGTCGCTTGGTAATCGCTTTTTCCGGTAAGGGGCCACTGTGCTTGTCCGCCCTCTAAAAGAAGGTCAAATGGCAGAGTCGGTTCTAAGGGTTGAATATCCCCAGACAACTTTGCCTCAATCAGCTCAGAAAATTGGGAGTCTAGGTTTAGCTTAGCCACGCTGCCTTGTGCTTTCAGAGACAACTCCTGCCCAACAAGGTCGGTTTCTTTCACCAACGCATCCAAAGAAAGTTCTAGCGGGTAACCGCCCTTGAGCTCAACCTTCGTGGTTAGATTGGCGCTTGCTTGTGGCATATCGAGTTCGAGAGTTGAAACATCAACCGTGTGTTTGCCCGCGCGAGCTTCTAGCCCAAGGTGGTTAACAACGATTGGTGTTTCTTGTTCTAAGGTGAAACGGTTGAGGTCAAAACGCTCCAACACAACCTGCAGAGGAATCCAGACTTCCGGCAATTCGATAGCCGTTTTAACGGCAGCTTTTGGCTCAACCTTTTCTGCTTGCGGTTCTTCTGTCGACTCCGCGAGTTTAACCTTAAGATCATTGAATAAGGTTGGCGATACAGTTAGCTTTTCGCCCTGCATACTCAAAGCCGTAGAGAACAAGCTCCATTCAATTTCATGCCCTAAGATATTCAACTTGATATCAGACAAAGCGATACGGTTGATTACGATTGGCAACGGTGTTTTTACCGATGTTACGGGCGGAGTAGGTTCTGTTTCTTCTGTAGAGGCCGGAGGCAGTTCAGTAAATGCGAAGTCCAATCCTTGAATCGCTAAACGATCGACACACAACTTAGGGTCGATCAGACAGCGAGGATTAATCGCCAAGTTCAGCTTTTGAACTTTGGTGTCTATATGCAGGCTGTCATCTTTAAACTGAACATTATTAAGCGTAAAGCTCGGGAACAGAGCCCCTTTAGTGCTTTCCACTTTAAGCTGTGGCAACGCTTTTTCAGCGCCCCACAACACAGTGTTCAACCCTGGATTGGTGAACAAAACAAAACCTAGCAAGGCTATCAACAACAGCAAAATAGACGTCAATGAGATCGACGTCCACTTGATGTACTTGCCCATCACTTTGATCATAATTCTGGCCCTAAACTAAAGTGTAACTGGAACTCATCACCTTTTTCTGCATCTAGACCCCAAGCAAAATCTAAACTCACTGGACCAACAGGTGACGCCCAACGAACACCGACGCCGGTGCCGTGTTTCCATTCGGGTTTGTCATTAAATGCATCACCAATGTCGTAGAATGCTGCGCCCCACCAGTTTCCAACCAAGCGGTATTGGTATTCAAACGAGCTGGTTGCAATGAATTTGGCACCCGTTAGTGCGCCACTTTCATCTCGAGGAGAGATCGACTCATAACCATAACCACGAATGCTATTGTCACCACCAGCAAAGAATCTTAGGGAGGGAGATAGCTTATCAAACTCGTCGGCAAAGTTGCCGCCAAATTGAAGTCGAGTTAAGCCTCGGTGATTGTCGCCAATGCTTCGAATCCAAGCGGTTTGACCTTGAAAACGAACAACCTTAGTTTCAGATAACAAGGTATCATCACCCGCTTCAACCATAATGGTTTGTTTATCGCCCCACATCGGCATCGAACCGCCTCGAGTTCGAGTGCGTGAGAAAGAGATACCCGGCAGCACAAATTGCGCTAAATCATCCTGCAAACCTTGCTCATAGTTTTCGACCAAGTATCGAATGAAGACCGTGCGTTGCCAACCGTTATCCAGTCGCCAATATCTTTCTAGCGCTAAGTTTGACTCCAAACTCTTGGTATCACGATTATCCAAGTTTTTCATACCGTACTTAACTTGATAGTAGTCGTTCAGCACGTCATCCAGAGGGATTTTATAGGTAGCGGTAATCGTCTGTTCAGGTTTAGAAATCGACAGGCTGCTATTGAAGCTATGGCCTTGTTCATTAACCCAAGGTTTTTTCCACTTCAGAGTGCCTTTTACGCCAAGGTCGGTGGATACACCGATACCCGTTTCGATTTGGTTACGAGCTTGCGGAGCAAGGCTAACCTTCATCGGGATCTCTCGGCCTTCGCCTAACTGGCTTAAATCTGGTTCAACAAATACCGAGGAGAACCAATCCGTATTGGACAGGTTTTGGTTGTACTCACCGACTTTGGTGATTGAGTAAGGTTCGCCATCCTCAAATGGTTTAAGTGACTGCACCTTATCTTCTTCTATCTGGCTACCAGTAACCTGAGTAGTACCAAAGTGATAGCGGATACCACTGTTATAATGAAGACGAACATAAGCGCGGTTCAATTCAGGAGCGACTTCTAGCTTACTAAGATCATAAGCACCATCGAAGTAGCCTTTCGCTAAGCCAAGGTTGCGGATCGACGATTTCAAAGAGTCATAATTACCATGATTCAGAGTCGAACCTTTAGACAAGCTACTCTTCGCTATCAAGGCTAAAAAGTCTGGGTCATCCTTGGCTTCACCAGTTAGAACGATATCTGAAGTATAAATAACAACAGGCTCTCCCGGCTCAACCGTAACGGTCATTTCGGTATCATCTTCGGAGTGAGTAAATGTGATTTTAGGGTGGTAGTAGCCTAACGCATTCAGGGCTTCTTTAATCATAGATTCCAAGCGGGATTGGAATCTTAGTGAAACCGAATACTCTTCTTCAGGGATCGCACTCAGATAAGCATCAACATTATCCTCAAGCGCTCCATCTAGCCCTTTGATTTCAAGGGAAACGTCAGCGAAAGCGAGCGTCGATGACAATAGAGTGCCAATCAGAACTGGTAAAGTTTTTCTTATCATGTTTAATTGGTGAAGAAGTTATCAATACGTTAATAAGTGAAAAGAAATAATACCGCTAAATAGGCATTGAGTCTGTAATAAATCCTGGAATAACACGGTCTAATTTAAAGACTTATTCAATATTGACCAACAGTTAATATGAACCCACGTTAAATAAAAGCCAGCGCGGTAAACGTATGCGAAAAGGAATATAACATGCTAAACAAACAACAACTGGTTTCTGCAGCAACCGCACTACCGGGAAATGCTGACCCAATTCGAATCACTGAGCGCCATTTCGTCAATCAAACCGACCTGCTCGATGCACCCACGGGCTCTCAACAAGAAGTCCTGTTTGGTATGGGGTGCTTCTGGGGAGCTGAGCGTTTGTTTTGGCAATTGGATGGCGTTATTTCAACATCCGTTGGTTACGCTGGCGGATACACAGTTAATCCCACTTATGAACAAGTATGTACTGGGCAAACCGGCCATACCGAGGTCGTTCGTGTCATATTTGATAGTGAACAAACCTCTCTAGCTCGAATACTTGAAACCTTTTGGGAGCGTCATGACCCAACTCAAGGGATGCGCCAAGGCAACGATTTAGGGACTCAGTACCGTTCTGCGATTTACACCTTCAGTGAAGAACAACAATCTATCGCTGAGCACTCTAAACGTGAATATCAACGAGCAATGACTGAATCTTTAGGCAACGAGATCACGACGGAAGTTCTGCCTGCTGGAAAATATTTTTTCGCAGAAACCTACCACCAACAATACCTAGCCAAAAACCCTAACGGTTACTGTGGGTTGGGCGGTACGGGTGTGTGCTTCCCTCCGCAATAATGTGCGTTAGGCATACAAGCTAGAACAACATCCATTAAAAAAAGGGCTTCCATCAGGAAGCCCTTTTCATTGTTAATCTATTCGGTGCAAGACAAATCGATAAAGCTCAGTTACACCGGCAACGCTGCAATGGTGCCGTTAACTTCTTTAAAAATAGTGAGCTTTTGTTTGTCTGAAACTTCAGGAAGTAGCACCTTGCCTTGGTCGAAGCGAAACTCTCCAACACCTTCAATAGCAAATTGGCCTTTGAACAGGACTTTAACGAAACGCGCCACCTGACGTGGACGGTAAGTAGAAAATTTTCTTAACATAATACAACCTCAATTCCATTTGAGTACTACAGTCACATACCTGAACAGCGTCGCTGTTCAAAGCACATTTAATCGCTAATTCCTTTAGCAAACAGCAAGATAATCTATTGTTCATCTTGATATTGATGCATTATACCTTTTGGTAACAAGCCTGCAACTTCTTTCTACGTCGTACGATAAAAAAGTTAAAGAGGCATTTTTCAAATTTCATATTATACTTCCTGTGCAAACCAATAAGCGGAACAAAAATATAATGAAAAACAAAACTCTACTGGCTTTTCTAGCCGCAGCCTCTCCACTCTTCGCCAATGCTCACAACCTATCAGTAGGCGCTACCCTGCCTGCCGTCGATGTGAGTAACTATGGTGAGATTGTTCTAAACGACGGAAATACTGGATATCAAGCTTGGGCAACCAATGATCTTCTAGGTAAAGTTCGCGTCGTTCAAGCTATCGCTGGCCGCAGCAGCTCTAAAGAGCTCAACGCACCACTGATGGCAGCCATTACCGCATCGAAATTCTCAGAAGACAGCTACCAAACCACCACTATCATCAACCAAGATGATGCGATTTGGGGTACTGGGTCTTTTGTTAAGTCGTCTGCCGAAAGCAGCAAAGAAGAATTTCCATGGTCTTCTATGGTCCTAGATGAAGACGGCGCCGTTGCGTCAACATGGGCTCTAAAAGAAGAAAGCTCAGCGATTATCGTTCAAGACAAGCAAGGTAAAATCTTGTTTGTAAAAGAAGGTGCATTAAACGAATCAGAAGTCACTCAAGTCATTGAGTTGATTAAAGCGAGCCTTTAATAAGATATTCGCGTCTTTTTCGAGACCTAACCAAAGGATATTGTTATATTATAACAGTATCCTTTTTTTAATTCTGTGGTTAATCATCCTGATGTGGCAAAACACACCCAACAATGTGAAACGCAAAACAGGCTTCTTGCTTGGGCTTATGCTCATGTTAAGCGTGTTAGCCGCAACACACATTGTGGATATCGCACCAGAGCACCACACTTCACACCATTGTGAGCTGTTTTCGCTTAATCAGTTCATCACAGCGCACTCACTACCACAGATTCCAGAGTTCCATTCGGAATTTACTGTCGCTATTACAGAGTCAGTAACTTCACTACAGTGGCTATATTTCGCTTATTTGGCACGCTCACCTCCTGTAAATATCGCTTAATTACCACTACTTTTTAATTAACCTTTATTCAGGAAAAAACATGAAACCTACTTTTTTAGCCGTTGTTATCGGCATGACTGTCTCTACAAATGTTCTAGCTAACGAAGAATTCCGCTCTCATGATGCACACGTACATGGCCAAGTTGAAGTAAACATCGCGCAAGATGGGCAAGAATTGCTTGTTGAAGTGACAGCTCCCGGCGCTGATGTGGTTGGGTTTGAACATGCTCCAGAAACTGCAGAACAGAAGAAAGTGTTTGAACAGGCTATCGCACAATTAAACAAGCCAGAAGAGCTGTTTAGTTTTAACAATGCGAGTTGTACTCTGAAGTTCAAGTCAGTAGCAAACACCTTAGAAGGCGGTCATAACGACCATGAAGGCCATGACCATGCGGAACACGGTTATGGCGACCACAAAGACCATGATCACGCTGAACACGATCATGACGACCACAAAGACCATGACCACGCTGAACACGATCATGATGACCACAAAGACCATGACCACGCTGAGCACGATCATGATGACCACGAAGGTCACGACCACCACGATCACTCAGAAGGTGGCCACGGTGAGTTCACTGTTGAGTACCACTATGAATGTTCAGATGTTGCTAAGCTAGACACAGTTAGCACTCAGTGGTTCTCTAAGTTCAGCAACACTGAAAAAATGACGGTGAACCTACTAACAGACACAGCTCAAGTACAAGAAGTGCTTAACGCAGAGCGTATTAGTTTCCGATTCTAATCACTCATAGATCGGATTAAACGTAAAATAAACAGCCAGGTAAGTCATCGCTTACTTGGCTGTTCAAATCGGTGTGTTCCTGGGAATTTATGTTTCAAATTACTGTCCAGTAGATACACCGCTTTAATTATTGGAGCTAGCATGTCTTCTGACAGTTCATCACTTGTGGTCAAACTCGAAAATATCAGCTTTCGTTGGAAGCCTGAATTACCACCAACGCTAGAGATCCCCTCTCTTCACATCCAAGCCCAAGAGCACCTTTTTATTAAAGGACCAAGTGGTTGTGGAAAATCAACTTTGTTAGGGCTACTGACCGGAATCAACCAAGCTGAGCAAGGAGAAGTCTCTATCCTTGATCAAGACCTCACTCAGCTTACACCTCGTCAAAGAGATAAATTCAGAGCCGATCATATTGGTTATATTTTCCAACAATTTAACCTGCTTCCTTATCTATCAGTTATCGATAACGTGACGCTTCCTTGCCAGTTTTCACAGATTCGTAAACAGCAAGTCGCTGAAAGCCAGAAAAGCTTACAAGAGACGGCTCGAGAGTTGTTACTCCGATTAAAGCTACCTCAAGCTTTAATGGACAAGCCCGTTACCGAGTTGAGCATCGGTCAACAACAACGTGTTGCTGCCGCTCGTGCTTTGATCGGCCAACCCAAAATCATTATTGCCGACGAGCCAACCTCGGCTTTGGATCATGACAACCGAGAAGCTTTTATCGAACTGTTGTTAGAACAAGCCAACCAGGCAGGTTCTACTCTTATCTTTGTTAGCCATGATCCAACACTAGAAAAGTTGTTCACTCGAACCATAGATTTAAAAACCGTTAACCAAGCTAAGGTTGTCGTATGAAAGTAATTACTCACTTAGCCTTAAAAAGCGTACTCAACCGTAAAGCCACAGCCATTCTAACTATTCTCACTGTGGCTGTATCCGTCATTCTATTACTCGGTGTGGAACGTGTAAGAACCGAAGCTAAGAGCAGCTTCGCCAATACGATTTCAGGTACTGACCTTATCGTCGGTGGCCGCTCTGGTCAGGTAAACCTGCTGCTTTATTCCGTATTTAGAATCGGTAATGCGACCAACAACATCGACTGGAAAAGCTATGAAGAATTTAGCCAGCACAACGCAGTAAAGTGGGCGATCCCAATCTCATTGGGTGATTCACATAAAGGCTTCCGCGTAATGGGCACGAACCATAGCTACTTCGAGAATTATCGCTATGGAAGTAAGCAACCACTTACTTTTCAGCAAGGCAAAGAGTTTAATCAGCTATTTGACGTAGTGATTGGTGCCGACGTCGCGAAGAAGCTAGATTACAAAATAGGTGATCAAATCATTCTTGCGCACGGTATCAGTGATGTTGCGTTTAGCCGTCACGATAATCTGCCCTTCAAGATTGTGGGAATACTCGCGCCAACAGGAACACCAGTAGACAAAACCGTACACGTATCGCTAGAGGCAATCGAAGCAATTCATGTTGGCTGGGAATCAGGTGCCAACCTCGGGCACACACCGAATGCTGAAGCGCTAAAGCAACGTGACTTCCAACCGAAGCAGATTACCGCGATGATGGTTGGCCTTAAATCGAAGATCCAAACCTTCGCACTGCAACGAGAAATCAATAACTACCGCCAAGAACCTTTAAGCGCCATTATGCCGGGCATTGCGCTTCACGAATTGTGGGGAATGATGGCTGTAGCAGAACAAGCATTACTGATTGTTTCAGGGTTTGTTGTTGTCGCCGGATTATTGGGTATGCTCAGTAGCCTACTCACTAGCTTGCAAGAAAGGCGTCGAGAGATGGCTATCCTACGTGCGATGGGCGCAAGACCTCGTCATGTGTTTGGTTTACTGATCAGTGAAGCCAGTGCACTAACCTTCCTTGGCATTACATTAGGTGTTGCAGTGCTGTTTGCGCTGATCGCAGTAGTTGCTCCTATTGTGCAACAAAGTTATGGTATCAACATATCGATATCCGCAATCACACCGCATGAGTGGAAACTGCTTATGCTGGTACAAGTTGCCGGAATCATTATCGGCTTTATTCCCGCTTTCAGGGCTTACCGCCAGTCATTGTCTGATGGCATGACGATTCGAATCTAAAATAGGAACCTACGATGCAACGCAAATTCCTACTGATACTTGGGCTACTTCTGTTCCCATTTATCAGTACAGCTCACGCTGAAACCACTCAGAATGACGAATCGGTATTAACACTTGAATGGATTGATTTGATTCCAGAATCAGAACGTGCTCAGCTAGATTCATTTGGTATGCCGATGGTTGACCACAATAGTATGGACAAACCTCAACAATCGACACTTGGTGCTGTTCGCCCAGAGCTGAATGGCAGCACAGTGAAGATTCCTGGCTTTGTGATTCCATTGGAAGGTGATGAGAATATGATCACTGAGTTTCTGCTGGTACCGTACTTTGGCGCATGTATCCACGTGCCACCGCCGCCACCGAACCAAATCATCTACGTGAAGTTCCCGAAAGGTGCACCAATACAGCAGTTATGGGATGTGATCTATTTGGTCGGAACGCTGAAAACTGAGTCAATCAGCCATGACTTAGCGCAAACCGGTTATCTTATTGAAGGTACTGCGATTGAAGAGTATGACGACATGTAGTCATTAGAAGGGTGGCTCAAGGATGAGCTGCCGTCACTGAACGAGTGTGATCATTCAATAACAGTTTAATAACGATAATTTTCTTCTGAATTACGCGATGTAATTAGATAAGTAAGCTAGAACAGCGACATAAATCGCGAGTAATAACCCTATACTAAGCTGTTTCTTCAGCTTGTTATCATTGACTTGATTCATAACTCCTCCTTGAGAATTACAACAAATTTAACATTTTATTATCATTAACAAAAGTAAAATTTTGTTGAAACCTTCAACTATGCTCGCAAAATCTAGCCACCAATAAGATAAAGAGTTACATTTTAGACAGTTATACCAATCACAATAAGTAAGTGTTCAGAAATAGCGTAGGAAAAAGCCTTGAGAACAAGGCGGAGCTTTTTGATAAGTAGTTATTCTACAATCAAAAATTGTAGCTCAGTTATCAAGCGTTTTAACAAGCTAGGCTGAGCAATTATTTACTACGATTGGTTTTGAGTCGTCTCCTAACGGTACTCTTATGTCAAAAACCAAACAGCCAGTGATCATTGAGCATGCTAGCGACACACAGCATAAGCATGAGAAAAAGCCTCATATTGCCGACAGTGCCAGCAGAATGCTGCACATCGCACAAAGCTTCGGCCTCGATTCCTTAATTAGTCATAGTGCCAAGCCAAAGGATAAAGCTGAGAGTACGCTTATCGAACGGGCACTATTGCGAGAGAAAAAACGTAGAGAGCTTCGCCAAAAAAACCTAGAACAGATTCTAAAGTTGGCGCACTCTTCATGTAAGGATGAAGCGGCTGGAGACCCGGATCAGGACTGGTTATACCGTTTCTTCGACATGGCACAAGAGATCCACAATACATCGATGCAGAGGCTATGGGCTCAAGTACTGAAACGAGAAGTCACCAACCCAGGCTCGACGTCGATGAAGGCACTGCAAATCTTAAAAGACATGACACCAAAAGAAGCGTTAACCCTACAAAGGGCAGCATCACTGGGTTGTAGCTTTGGTAGCGATAACAGCAGAAAGCTCTTACTCGGCTTTAAATCTCATGCTGGGCTATTCAACTTTGGCAAAAGGGACACCACCAACACCATCAACCTTGGTGGGCACAACCTGCCCTACTCCAGCTTGCTCCACTTGATAGAGCTCGGGATTATTCTGGGCACAGAATTAGAATCCGGAGAGATTGATTTCGATCCAGCCCTGCACCTAACCTATCAAGGTAAGAGCATGTCACTGGCACCATTATCAAAAGGCGTGAAGCTGGTTTACTACCGATTCAGCCCTACAGGCAATGAGCTTTGTACCTTGCTCGGTAACAAGCCAAACACGCAGTATTACGATCAACTGATTGCACTATTGAGCCAGAAATTCACAGTACAGACAGAAGTGAAAAGCAGCGTAAATTACACCGTCTAGACACTCGACGGAGCTAAAATAGACGGTGTAAAAAGTGAAGTATAGAGAGGAATAAAGAGAATCTAGGGGATAGGTTTCTTGTCTCGGTAAACCAAGGCTGTACTACTTATCAGTCATGAATAAGTCGATAAGTAAGTGAACAGCCTTAGTCGTACCAACGATCTCAATTGGCTAAAATATTTCGCTTCTCCAACGCATCAATACACAGTTCGACCAATTCATCGAGTGTCTTCTCACCTGCAGGTAGATCAATCTCAGGGTTCAGAGGCGCTTCGTACACTGAACTAATACCTGTGAAGTTCGGGATTTCTCCGGCACGTGCTTTCTTATACAGACCTTTAGGATCACGCTGTTCGCAAACCTCTAATGGCGTATTGACGAACACCTCAAGAAACTCACCTTCCGGCAATAAATCTCTCACGAGTTGCCTTTCAGCTTGATGCGGAGAAATAAAGGCTGACAACACGATCAAGCCTGCATCTGCCATCAATTTAGCAAGCTCACCAATACGACGGATGTTCTCTCGACGATCTTGCTCAGAGAAGCCAAGGTCACTACATAATCCATGACGCACATTGTCGCCATCCAATAAATAAGTATGGTAACCAAGCTGTGCCAAGCGATTTTCTAATGCTCCAGCGACTGTCGATTTACCAGAACCAGACAACCCCGTGAACCAGAGCACGGCTGGCTTTTGTGATTTCAGATCCGCGCGAAATGTTTTATCAATCGAGTGTTGATGCCACACAATATTCTCATCTTTGGGTTTGAGTACTGCGGTCATAATTAGTCCTTTAAATAAACAGCATTAAAATGGGAAAAAATAAGGAATTAGGGTCAGCACCAAGCCCGAATATACAATCGAGATTGGAATGCCGATACGCAGATAATCCGTTAAATGGTAATTACCTACGCTATAAACAAGTAAGTTGGTTTGGTAGCCGTATGGAGAGATAAAACTGGCACTGGCACCAAACAGTACCGCCATGATGAACGGCATAGGGTCAACGCCATAACCTACTGCCATACTGTAGCCAATCGGAAATGAGAGTGCTGCAGCCGCATTATTGGTCACCAGCTCTGTCAAAACCAAAGTCATAAAGTAGGTAGCAACTAACGCACCGAATACGCCCCAGCCATTAAACGCCTCCATAAACATCAGCCCCATCCGCTCAGATAAACCCGATGAAATCATCAGTTGAGCAATAGAAAGTGCAGAGCCCACGATCACCACAATATCGACTGGGAAACGGCGGCGGAGCTCACCCAGTTGCACCACGCCAAATGCCACCAGCAACAGTAGAAAACCAGCTAAGCCTTTGATAATCGGTACTGCATCGATAAGGGCTAAACCAATCACGCTAGCAAAGCCGAGCAACACGAACGTCGATTTGTCGGCATCAAGCTTGGCACTCGAATCTAAGTCATTCATCAACACAAACTCTTTGTTGTGTTGTTGGCGCTGTTCTTCAAAGCGTTTACCTGGAACCAAAATCAAGGTATCACCAGCGGTCAATGTGATATTCCCTAGCCCACCTTCTAGGCGTTCATGGCCACGACGAATAGCAACCACAACCGCATCGAAACGATCTCTAAATTGGCTGGTTTTCAGGGTTTTGTTACAGAAGCTTGCCGACGAACTCACCACCACTTCAACAAAGCTCTGGCCATTCAAATGATGCTGACCAAACAGGGTTAAACCTTGGATTTCTTGCAGTGTTGCAACACTCTCTACATCACCACAAAACAGCAATCGGTCGCGAGCTTGAAGAATAAAATCAGGGTCAATAGATGCGGTGGTCTTACCGTCTCGAATCACTTCCGCTAAGAACAGTTTTCTCAATGCTCTGAGGTTGTTTTCACTTACGCTGCGACCAACTAACGGTGAGCCCGGCTCCACTCTGGCTTCTAAAAAGTAAGGCAGATCATCTTGAGAACCATCATCGTAGCTGGGTAAAAAATAGCTAAGAGGAATAAGGATCAACACGCCGCCGATCAAAACAGCTAAACCGATCAAGGTGGGTGTGAAAAAGTTTAAGCTCGGCAATCCGGCATCTTCAACAAAGCTATTGATGATCAAGTTGGTTGATGTGCCGATCAATGTCAGGGTGCCACCTAAAATGGCAGCGTATGACAAAGGGATAAGTAACTTAGATGGCGCGTGCTGTTGATTACGTTTGATCGCACCGATCAAAGAAACCACCACTGCCGTGTTATTGGTAAAAGAAGAAAGTAACGCTGTGGAAATACCCAACTTCGCAACCACGGTGCCTAGCCTACCTTCAGAGATATTGCGGCTAACCCAACTGATTAAGCGAGTTTTCTCCAACGCACTTGATGCGAGGATAAGAAGAATTAAAGTCAGTAACGAGGAGTTAGTGAAGTTATTGGCTAAGCTCGACAAGTCGATCATGCCAGCCATAAAAGCAATAAACGCCGCGCCAGCAAATATAAAGCTTGGCTTAATACGGGTAACGAGCAGGCAAGTAATGATGCCGAGCAAAATCGCTAATACAAATCCTTGTTGCCACATATACTCGTCCTTTATGGCGGAAACGATCGGTTTCCGCCTGATTCAATAAGCTGTTACTTGGTCGTTTATGACTTCAGTAGTTGGCTTAGATCTTTGGCATCCCAATGAGGGAAATGTTTGCGAACCAATGCGTTGAACTCAAGTTCAAATGCAGAGAAGTTACCGACTTGCTGTTCAACAGAGTCCAAACGGTCTCGAATCAAACCCGCGCCAACCGTCACGTTGGTTAGTCGGTCGATAACGATGAAGCCACCGGTATCGGCACTTTCACGGTATTTATCCAGCGCGACAGTCTCGTTCAGTGACCATTCACACAAGCCAATGCCATTCAATGGCAACTCATCGACAGCGTGAGTCGATAGGTTGTTGATGTCGTATTGGTGACGAACCGTTTCAACCTGACCAACGGTTTTCTTGCCTGCGATCTTGATGTCGTAAGCTTTGCCCGGTTGCAATGGTTGCTCTGTCATCCACACGATGTCAGCCAATACGTGGTTAGTGGATTCAATCTGCGCGTTTTCTAGCACAATCAAATCACCACGACTGATATCAATCTCATCTTCAAGGGTCAGTGTTACTGCCAAGCCCGCTTGCGCAGACTCCAAATCACCATCAAAAGTTACAATGCGTGCAACCTTAGAGGTTTTACCCGACGGCAGCGCCTTGATTTCATCACCGACACTGACACGGCCAGAGGCAACGGTGCCAGCAAAACCGCGGAAGTCTAAGTTAGGACGATTGACGTACTGAACTGGGAATCGGAATTCACCTGCCGAACGCTTTTGGTCAATGTCGACGTTCTCTAACACTTCTAGCAGAGATGGGCCTTCGAACCATGCAAGCTCTTTACTTGGTGCAGCAACGTTGATGCCTTCAAGCGCCGATACTGGCAAGATCTGAATATTGGTTTCGCCTTCTAGGTTTTCTGCAAACTCTAGATATTGATCGCGAATTTCTTCAAAACGATCTTGCGCGTAATCCACCAGATCCATTTTGTTGACTGCGACGATGAAATGCTTCAAACCAAGTAGGTTAGAAATAAACGAGTGACGACGGGTTTGATCCAGAACGCCCTTACGAGCATCAATCAAGATCACAGCCAGATCACACGTTGAAGCGCCTGTTGCCATGTTGCGCGTGTACTGCTCATGCCCTGGGGTATCAGCAATAATGAATTTACGCTTTTGAGTCGAGAAGTAACGATAAGCCACATCGATCGTAATCCCTTGCTCACGCTCAGCCTGCAAGCCATCAACAAGCAGTGCTAAATCAGGCTTCTCACCTGTGGTACCCACTCGTTGGCTATCCGAGTGAACCGCTGCTAGCTGATCTTCATAAATCTGTTTTGTATCATGGAGCAAGCGACCGATTAACGTACTTTTACCGTCATCTACCGAGCCACAAGTTAAAAATCTAAGCATAGATTTATGCTGATGCTGACTTAGATAACCTTCAATCCCTAGTTCAGCCAATTCGGCTTCTACTGCACTATTCATTTTTCTTTCCTTAGATTCTTAGAAATAACCTTGGCGCTTTTTCAGCTCCATAGAGCCCGACTGATCATGGTCAATCGCTCGACCTTGACGCTCACTAGACGTCGCCACCAGCATTTCTTCAATAATGCCTGTTAGCGTATTCGCCTCAGATTCAACCGCTCCGGTTAATGGGTAACAGCCTAAAGTACGAAAACGAACGCTTTTCTCTTCAATCACTTCACCTTCTTGCAGCTCCATACGGTCATCATCAACCATGATCAGCATGCCATCACGCTCAACTACAGGGCGTTTGTCTGAAAGGTAAAGTGGAACAATATCGATGCTCTCTAGATAGATGTATTGCCAGATATCGAGCTCAGTCCAATTAGATAGCGGGAAGACACGAATGCTTTCGCCCTTATTAACCTGACCGTTGTAGGTGTGCCAAAGCTCTGGACGCTGGTTTTTTGGATCCCACGTATGGTTCTTATCACGGAAAGAATAAACACGTTCTTTCGCACGAGATTTTTCTTCATCACGACGCGCACCACCAAAAGCCGCATCGAACCCATACTTGTTTAACGCCTGCTTAAGGCCCTGTGTTTTCATGATGTCAGTGTGCTTCGAAGAACCATGTACAAATGGGCTACAACCCATCTCAATACCTTCTGGGTTCTTATGTACTAAAAGGTCGAAGCCGTACTTTTTAGCCGTACGATCACGAAACTCAATCATCTCGCGGAATTTCCAATCCGTATCTACATGCAATAGCGGGAATGGAATCTTGCCTGGATAAAACGCTTTGCGAGCTAAATGAAGCATCACAGAAGAATCTTTTCCGATGGAGTACATCATCACTGGGTTATCAAACTCAGCCGCTACTTCACGGATAATATGAATACTTTCCGCTTCGAGCTGTTTTAGGTGGGTTAAACGTTCTTGGTCCATTTCAGTGCTTCCTTTAAGGCTCGCGTTACGAGCAATTCATTACTTGGTCTTGCCAAGCAAGGGATTTAACTCATCCACTTGAGTGAATGGGAGTATTGGCACTAGAAGAAAACAGAAGCTTCGTTTTGAGCTATCCTTGCTATTCATCTGCCTGATACGTCCTTGATATAGGCATTATGACGAGCCTCTCATATTACTGGAAATTCTAAAATTTCATTTTTTATTCGAAAAGCTGATAAGGGATTGAATTTACCGATAAGCAGGTGAAATGAATGGACTAATATTATCGATATCAGTTGCACATCGATTAATCAGGTTTGGGAGGCGTCTTGCAGAACACCATAAAGTAATCGATCTAAGTCACGAATTGACATTCGTTGTAATCATTGTTTCATTCCATTTTGTTACATTACGCAACGAATTTTCTACTATCCACTTTGGAGCTACAAAATGAAAGTTGCAATGAAACCTTTGTCATTGGCTGTGCTTGCGGGTCTTGGTTTGACTCTAGCAGGCTGTACAACAACACCAGATACCGATGAAGTGATTAAACTACGTGTCGTAGAGACAACGGACATCCATACCAACCTAATGGATTACGATTACTACAAAGACAAGCCATCGAAAAAAATCGGCTTAGCACGTACTGCAACTCTAGTAAAAGAAGCTCAAAACGAAGTAACCAACAGCGTATTAGTTGATAACGGTGACTTGCTGCAAGGTAGCCCAATGGGTGACTACATGGCAGACAAAGGCATCGAAGCGGGTGAAGTTCACCCTGCATACAAAGCTATGAACCAGCTAAGCTACGACGCTGCAAACCTAGGTAACCACGAATTCAACTACGGTCTTGATTTCCTAGAAGAGTCAATCAACGACGCTGATTTCCCGTACATCAGTGCTAACGTTTACGACGCAAAAACCAAAGAACACTACTTCACACCTTACATCATCAAGACGCACACGTTTGAAGATACTGCAGGCGTAGAGCATGAAGTAAAAGTCGGCTACATCGGTTTCGTTCCACCACAAATCATGACGTGGGATAAGAAGAACCTTGAAGGTAAAGTAATCGCTCGCGATATCATTGAGACAGCTAACGAGTTAGTGCCTCAAATGAAAGCGGAAGGCGCTGAAGTTATCGTTGCTATCCCTCACTCAGGCGTATCAACGGACCCATACAAAAATGGCGAAGAGAACTCAACGTTCTACCTATCTGAAGTAGACGGCATCGATGCAATCGCATTCGGCCACTCTCACGCAGTGTTCCCAGGTAAAGGTTTTGATGACATTCAAGGCATCGACAACGAAACTGGCACAATGAACGGCGTTGCAGCAGTAATGCCTGGTCGTTGGGGTAGCCACGTTGGTGTTATGGACCTAACACTTGCACAAAAAGACGGTAAGTGGGAAGTAGTAAAAGGCCAATCAGAAGCACGCCCTATCTACGACAAGATCGAGAAGAAATCACTTGCAGATGCTGATGAAGGCATCGTAACAGCACTAGAAAAAGACCACGCAGGTACTCGTGAGTTTGTTAACCAACCAATTGGTAAAGCAGACGACGTGATGTACAGCTTCCTGTCTCTAGTACAAGACGATCCAACAGTGCAGATTGTTAACCTTGCACAGAAAGATTACGTTGAACAGTTCATCCAAGGTGACCCAGACCTAGACGGTACACCAGTACTTTCTGCTGCTGCGCCATTCAAAGCCGGTGGCCGTAAGAATGACCCAGCGAACTTCACTGAGGTTGAATCTGGCCAACTGACATTCCGTAACGCGGCTGACTTATACCTTTACCCGAACACGCTAGTTGCAATGAAGGTAACAGGTCACGAAGTAAAAGAGTGGCTTGAGTGTTCTGCTGGCCAATTCAACCAAATCGATGTGAACTCAACAGCACCACAACAGCTGATTGAGTGGGATAACTTCCGTACTTACAACTTCGATGTTATCGACGGTGTGGATTACCAAATCGACGTAACTCAGCCTGCGAAATACGATGCAAACTGTAAAGTGGTTAACCCTGATTCTCAGCGTATTGTTGGCCTAACTTACCAAGGTAAGCCAATCGACATGAAGCAAGACTTCCTGATCGCAACCAACAACTACCGAGCTTACAGCGCTAAATTCCCAGGCACAGGTGAAGACTTCATCGCATTTGATGCACCAGATGAGAACCGTACTGTACTGGCGAACTACATCTCTCGCGTAAGCAAAGAGCAAGGCCAAGTGAGCCCAACAGCTGACAACAACTGGTCATTCGCACCAATCAAAACGGATAAAAAGCTAGATATCCGCTTTGAAACGTCGCCAAGTGAGAAAGCGGCACAGTTCATTAAAGAGAAGGGTCAATACCCAATGAAACGTGTTGCCACTGACGATGTTGGTTTCGGCGTTTACCAAATTGATCTAACTAAATAGATTACTCTAGTAATCAATAGTTAACCTTCTAAAAGGCTGAGTTTAACGACTCAGCCTTTTTCTTTTCTTATCTAAATTCTTAGTGTAAGGCCTCAGCTTTCGAAGCTTAAACTCCTGCTCATTCTTCGCCTAATATCGCACACCTCAAATCACCTATTGAATCCAATCAACGTAAAAAAGCAGCAATTCGCTGTAAGTTTTTCTGAGCTCCTCCTGTCTATTTAATTTACTACACTCAATGAATGGCCGGTAAGCCATTCATCTATAGGATAGATAAGGACATTTGATGGGCACCGTCGAGAGCATTCAAGCATGGTTACATTCAGGGGAGGAGTCGCTGCTATGGCTGATGCTTGGCATTATCGCGCTTTCTTACCTGCTTGAAGATCTGGCAATCGTGACGGCCGCTGGTTTAGCGACTCAAGCACTCATCCCACCGCAATATGCGTTACTTGCAATTTTCATTGGCATTGCCACTGGTGATCTTGGTCTTTATTACCTTGGTAAATCAGGACGTTACTTCCGAGGCGTTCGATATAAAGCCCTCACCAATAAGTACTTTCGTTCGCTTCGTACCAAATTACGCCAAAACGCATTCAGCAGCCTTTTTGTTATCCGCTTTATTCCTGGGCTACGCACCGTTGGTTTTACTCTGAGTGGCTTTTTCGCCATCCCACTGCCTACTTTCTTATTTGCCGTCATCAGCGCAACTGCGCTCTGGACTGGCATTGTCTTCTCTGCCATCTACTATTTAGGGACATCAGCCTGGCTGCAAGCCTCTGAATATCAATGGATCATCATCCCGTGTGCCATCGTTTTGCTGTTTATCGGCAATCGATTAATGAATAAAACCTACTCTAGAGGGCTATCATGAGTTCACCGCAAGATATTCGCATCATTCCCGCACATCAAATTAATGCAGGTATGCCTCTGCTTGAAAAAGATACCGTGCGAAGTGTCTCTCCTTATGAGTTTCTTCCGACTTGGTTCTTCTACACGCCAGTGGTCATTCAAAGCCTGATGCAAGGGTTACGGCACTTTGACTGGGCGCTGCCGCTCATCGCCAATCCAAGCATTAAGTTAAGCGGCATGGTAGGCGAATCAAAACATGAGATATTGAGCCTTGCCGGATCTTCAAGTCAGCGTTGGATCTCACCGTTTATAACCCTAACCAAAACGGATCTCGGCAGTAAAAAACAAGCCGAAGACGCGCGCAGCGCACTCATACAATCGGATCTTGATTTCCCGATTGTGGCTAAACCTGATCTTGGTTGTCGAGGTGTTGGCGTTAAGCTGATCAACACACAAGATCAACTTGAGCAATATGTTGAATCTTTCCCAAATAACGCTCGCTTTCTACTGCAAGAAAAGGCGCCTTATCAGGCAGAAGCTGGCGTTTTCTATGTTCGTTACCCAAACAAAAAGCAAGGCGAGATCATCTCGATCACACTCAAATATGCGCCAATGGTGATGGGTGATGGCAAGTCAACACTCAAACAGTTAATTGAAAATAGCCCGCGTGCTGGGCAGCTCAGTCACCTGTATCTACCAAGGCATGAAGATAAATTGGATCAAGTGCTCGCAGAGGGTGAAGAGTTCCAACTCGCGTTTGCAGGCAGCCATAGCCGTGGCTGTATCTTCCGAGACGGTAATCAATACATCACTCAGGCTCTAACAGAACGCTTAGACGAGATATTCGACGACTTCGATGGCTTTCACTTTGGTCGACTCGACGTCAAGTTTAAAGACATGTACAGCCTAATGAACGGTGAGGATTTCACGATTCTTGAGGTCAATGGCGCAAGCAGTGAGGCTGGACATATCTGGGATCGCAACACCCCATTACGAGAGATATTTTCTACGCTACTCCTGCAATATCGCATTCTTTTTGATATTGGCGCTCAGCAAAAACAACGAGGCCACCAATCCCCTTCTTTCAAGAGCTTATTTGCGGCGTGGCAAGAAGAGCGACGTCTTGTTCAACAATATCCGACTACCGACTAACTTTGCACGAGGATCATGAATGAACCCCATAGCCCAACCGAGCGCCCTTACTTCTTTCTCTCCTAGTATCAAGGGAGCGGTAGAGATATTGAATCAGGGTCTAGAGTTTTTGTTAGCGATTTCTGACAGCGATTACCTGATACGAGCAAAGCCACACGTTACAAGCTCTATCGGTGAACATACTCGTCACACACTGGATCTTTTTCACGCCTTGATTTTAAAAGAGGATGAGGCAGTTGATTACAACACTCGTCGTCGTGGTCATCCTGTCGAATACGACCGCTCTATTGCAGTTAAAGAGATCCACTATGTGATCAACTGGCTTGAACGATTAGATCGTCGAGATCTCGAAGCGCCTATCATGATCCAAACTGAGGTTTCGATGGATGCTCAAGTGTTCGCAAGCCTGCCTTCAACACTCGAAAGAGAGGTCACCTTTGCCGCGCTGCATGCCAATCATCATTACGCGATGATCAAGGTGATCACCACCTTCCTAGACGTCGAGACCTGCAATACCTTTGGTTATGCCCCAACCACCAACAGCTATCTGAGGGAGCAATAATCATGTGTTCAGTATCTTGGCTGCTTGAAGAGAATGGTTATCAGGTCTTTTTTAATCGTGATGAACAAAAGACGCGAGCACTGGCAATGCCACCCAGACAATATCGAGTCAACGGTGTCGATATCATCATGCCACTCGACCCAACTGGCGGCGGTAGCTGGATAAGTATTAATGAGTTCGGGCTTTCGCTATGCCTACTCAATAACTATCAAGGCACAGTGCCCGTTGGGCCGTTAGTCAGCCGCGGTTTGCTACTTAAAAATCTATCATCGAGTCGTAATATCAGTCAGCTCTCTGAAGCATTTCACAAGCTAGACCTACACTTTTTTGCCCCATTTACCTTGCTGGCTTTCGCGCCCAATCTAACCCAACACAATGGTCTGGTTATCGCCTATATGTGGGATGGTATTCAACAAAAAATAGTCGACACTGATTCTCCACTGTTCTCATCCGGTGTTGATTTAGAGCGAGTGCAAGCCTACCGACAAGCAAAATATGATCAGCTTATGGCGGCAGGTAAAAATCAACAGAACTTACTGAAGTTTCATTCTCATCATCACAGTGAACAGCCCCATTTAGCAACTTGTATGCATCGCGAAGACGCACATACCGTGAGCTTTACACACTTACGTAACCTGCATGGTCAAGCCTCTATGTTTTATGCACCCGGCTCACCATGCGAACCCATTAAACCATGTCAGATAAATCAGCAGCGCTTTACCTTTGATTTATCACCCGCAATCAATCTATAGATGGAGTCCATCATGAGAAAACTATTCACCATGGTTCTGCTACTTGTTAGCCCGTACATATTTGCCGCCGATGAAATCTACACTGGTTTCTTTAGCAGTAAGGCGCTCGATGGCTACGATACCGTGGCTTATTTCACGTCTGGGAAGCCTGTTGAAGGGAGCAAGAAGTTCAGCACAGAGTACAAAGGGGCGGATTGGTATTTCTCTTCTGAAAAGAATCTGACTTTATTTGTTAATAATCCTGAAAAATATGCCCCTCAATATGGTGGCTATTGCGCTTGGGCAGTATCAGCGAAGAGCGACTTTGCACCGAGTGACCCACATCAATGGACGATTGTTGATAACAAGCTTTACCTCAACTACGACCAAGAGATTAAGCAGCGCTGGGAACAAGACCAAGCACAGCATATTCAACAAGCCGATAAAGTTTGGCCGCAACTGATTAAGTAAGGTAATTTCATTATGATTGATAGTCCTTTTCGTTTACCACGTTACACGCCTTTTGGTTTAGGTGAGTCTGTTGTCGAGTGGGCAACTGGGCTATCTAAGCTAGACCGACTCTACCAAGATCGTAAAAACGAGTTATCTAGCTTCGAATTCATGAATTACACTCTGTCGGCGCTCAATATCGACTACTCGGTTGCATCGGGAAGCACGGAAAACATCCCGGAAGAAGGGCCTGTCGTGATTGTGGCGAACCACCCGCTTGGCGCCATCGAAGGCGTGATCCTTGCCGATCTCGTAGGATCAGTAAGAAAGGATGTGAAGGTGCTGGCCAATGAGTTACTTAAGCGCCTGCCTGAACTGGATGATCTTTTCATCGGTGTCGATGTCTTTAACAGTAAAGAATCGAAACGCACCAATGCCAAAGCGATTCGAGATGCCAATCGTCATTTGGCTGATGGTGGACTATTGATTGTATTCCCAGCAGGTGAAGTATCAAGCTACCGTAAAGGGGCAAAAACACTGACAGACATCGAGTGGAGCAAGTCGGTAGCGAAATTCGTCAAACGTCACCAAGCCACCACGGTACCTATCTTTATCAATGGCAAGAACAGTGAGCTTTTCTATCAAGCGGGTCGTGTTCATCCACTGTTGAGAACCGCTCTACTCGGGCGTGAACTTCTTAATAAACAAGCGACAACTATCTCTATCTCGATTGGCTCATCGATTCCGTATTCAGAGATAAAATCGTTTGAAAAAGAGATGGATATCGTCAACTACCTACGACTTAATACCTATCTAATGAGTCAACAAGATAGTCCGAACACGCCAATCCACGCGCCCTCTTTCGATACCCAAGTGATAGCGCCTATTCCACCAGAAGTCTTATCAATAGAGATAGACTCACTCCCTGAAGAGATGAAACTGCTCGAGCAAGGGAACTTTGAGGTCTACTGCACACCAAGCCAATCCATTCCTAACTTAATGCGCGAGATTGGTCGAGTAAGAGAAGAAAGCTTTAGAGAAGTCGGAGAAGGCAGCGGGCTGGCCTGTGATTTAGATGAGTATGACCTTTACTACCATCAACTGTTTGTGTGGAATAAAACCAAGGCAGAACTAGTTGGCGCGTATCGACTCGGTATGGTCGACAAACTCATCGCTGAGCACGGGCTTGATCAGCTCTACTCTCGTAGCCTGTTTAACTACAACCAAGAATTCATTGATACTCTAGAAAACAGCATTGAGCTTGGGCGATCGGTAGTAAGTAAACCTTACCAAAAGAGCCTGAACTCACTGTTACTATTGTGGAAAGGCATTGCGACCTTTGTGTCTCGTCACCCTCAATATACCCATCTGTTCGGCCCAGTCAGTATCAGCAATGATTACAGCCACAGTGCGCGTCTGTTGATCGCGACCACGTTATCAATCCACCATTATGATGAGGAAAAGGCGAATTTGGTTTCACCTTCGTCACCACTCAATACCAGCAGTCATGTGTTCTGGCAAAATCACCTGCTCTCTTCACTGGCGAGTGTGCCTCTGCTCTCTAAAGTGTTAGCACGCATGGAGCAAGGTAAAGGCCTGCCGGTACTGCTGCGCCAATATCTAGGGATGAACGGTAAACTGGTGTGTTTTAATGTCGACCCATCGTTTAATGATGCCTTGGATGGCTTGATTGTGGTGAACCTTAAGAAGGTTCCATTGAAGACCTTAGGTAAATACATGGGCAGAGAACTTGCTCAAGATTACCTAGAGCAACACGCACGCCTCTGATTTATCCTGCTCTGTACCTCTCTCCAAATAAGTGCGATGATTTCGGCACTTATTTGGGATAGGTTATTTTCATGCACACCTCTTTTATCGAACAACTGCAAAGCTTCGACTTCTCTGAAAGCCAGATTGAATCTCTACTCGCTGTCGCCAAGCCACTTGAGCTGCCAACCAGACACATCTTGATCAATCAAGGTGAGATGGCGAGTTCAATCTACTTTGTACTTGAAGGCTTGTGCCATGCCTGCTACCTCACTGATGATGGTAAGCAATACAGCAAAGAGTTCTATTGGGAACAAGATTGGATCATCGGCTTTGAGAGTCTGATAAAGAACCAAGCCTCTCCTTACCTATTAGAAACGCTGACACCCATCACCATGTTAGAGCTGCCAATGAATGCGGTTATCGAGTGGCGTGCATCAAATAATCCTTTGTATTTAAAGCTGTTAGAAACACAACTGATGCATAAGGAAAACAAAGAACGCTTCATGCTGCTCTATACACCAGAGCAACGTTATCAGCTGTTCTGCGAGCACTATCCCGACCTTGAGCAGCGCTTAAATGACAATCAAATTGCCGCTTATCTAGGAATCACCGCAATCAGCCTGAGCAGAATTAAAGGTCGAATTAACAATAGTTAATGCCAACAATCATCACGCATAGTACATTCAGAGCATCGATAATCTCTGGATGTAAACATGATCACTTGGCACTCAATTCCTTTTTCTGAACTCTCAACACAACAGCTTTATCAACTACTTAAATTAAGAGTCGATGTATTTGTGGTTGAGCAAACTTGTCCTTATCCAGAGCTCGACGGTAAAGATACACTCGCAGGTGTTGAGCACCTGCTTGGTTATTCTGATGATGAGTTGGTTGCGTGTGCACGTTTATTACCACCAGGTACCTCTTACGACAACACCAGCATCGGCCGAGTCGCAACCAAGCAATCAGCAAGAGGTGATGGCTTGGGGCATCAATTAATAAAAGAAGCATTAACACGCTGCGAGGCTCTTTGGCCAAATACGGCCATTGATATTGGCGCGCAGCAACACCTAGAAAACTTCTATGCGAGCCACGGCTTCAACACCATCTCGGATATGTACCTCGAAGATGACATTCCTCATATAGACATGAGATTAGAAAAATAATGACGAATATCACTGCCGGTATTCTATTGTTGGTTGCAGGTAACTTGTTTGCCTCGCTTTCCGACGTAGCGGTAAAGCTGTTAAATGGCGAAGTACCGCCCTTACAGTATATTTTTTTCCGACAGTTGATATCTCTGCTCATCATCACCCCTTTGTGGCTACAGCAGAAAAAAGAACAACGGCGCTTACAGCAGGCTAAGGTAACCTTCATTCGAGGTCAGTTAATTCTGATCGGCAGTGGGTGCATGGTGGTCGCGATCACTCACTTGTCTTTGGCAACCGCCAACGCAGTATTTTATGTCGCGCCTTTACTGATGTTGCCGCTCTCAATGTTGCTATTGAAAGAGCAACCGGCACTCGGCAAGGTTATCGGCACAACCATAGGTTTTATTGGTGCATTGATTGTCTTGAGGCCATCACAATTTCATTGGGCGGCACTGTTTGCTTTGGGGACAGCACTCACCCTAGCACTATTTAATGTACTCGTAAGAAAGCTTCCTAGTGAGCAAACGGTGGTCACTACGCTGTGGTGGACAACCTTATTCTCTATTCCAGCCTCATTAGTACTGTGCTTCTTATACTGGCAGCCAGTGTCTGTGGAGCATTTGGGATACATAGCCCTGAGTGCGACGCTAATCTTAAGTTACAACGGCCTTGCGGTTGCTGCCTATCAAAAAGCACACTCTAGCCAAATTGCCTTGGCTGAGTATTCAGGATTGGTGTTTGTCGCGCTAATAGGTGCAATATGGTTCGATGAGATTCCGGATACATTAACCTTTATCGGAATCATGCTTATCATCTTGCCACTCGCCCCTTTCAAGCGACCAAAAAAAAGAGCTAATGCTTAGCTCTTTTCTATCGTTTATCTGTGTCTAGCAAAGCGCTTTAACTCAGGCTTACTGTTCATCTACTTACTGCGACCAAAGCCACCATCGGATAAGCGGAAGAACATCACCGAAGTATCGCCTTTCTCTAGCTGAAGAATGTCCAACTGCCCAGTTTCAGCAAGTTTGAAACGAACCAGTTGGCCTTTACGAATCTGACTGAGTGGCTTATCTGCACCTTCAATACGCACTAACGCATTCAAGTCAGACAATGGCAAATCGTTGTTTCGAAAAACCTGCGCTAACGTATCCCCTTGCTTAACAAGGTACTCCTGCCAATTTTTGTTACTCGGTTCTGATGAACTGCTCTTGGCATTTTGCTGTTCGCTTAAGCCGACGGTGTTTATTTCAAGCTCAACGCGCGATGTTGTTGGAGCTGTGTCTACTTTAGGTTCTGGTAGCGGCACAAAAAGTAATATCAGTACGATCGGAGAAATCACCATCAACAGTCTTTGGTGTAACTTCGGCAATGAGCCCCAAGTTTGCGCTGTCGAGGTTTTCAATTTCTTCACATCGATCGAACTCAATTTCTCTTTGACCTTATTCAGTCGATCCTTGAATTCTGCTAAGTGGTCAACTTTCTGTTTTTTCTTTTGACGACGATTCATACCACTGCGTCCTATACATTGAATAACTACAGTATAAAAACCAAAGTACCAACAGTATAGATCTTTCCGTCACAACAAGGCCCAAAGCGAGAAAATTGACATGGCTGTGATTTGGGCACGGTAAAGCGCAAGTGATCAGGGACTAGCCGTTTCTTCACGCTGCTAATACTGGTATTCTTACCCTTTTCGTACTGACAAAAAGAGTGACTTTTCATGTCTGAAGTAAAATTTGAAACTGTAGAGCAAAAAGCTAGCTACGGTATCGGTCTACAAATGGGCCAACAACTTGCTGGTTCTGGTCTTGAAGGCCTAAACGTTGACGCAATCGCTGCTGGTATCGCAACAGCTCTAGTTGGCGACATGCCAGCTATCGAAGTTGACGAAATCAACAACGCACTACAAGAGCTACACACTCGCGGTGAAGCTGCACGTCAAGAACTAGCTAAAGCTGCTGCTGCTGACGGCGAAGCTTTCCTAGCTGACAACGCTCTTCGTTCAGAAGTAACGGTTCTTGAGTCTGGTCTTCAGTACGAAGTACTAACTGAAGGTACTGGCGAAATCCCAACTGCAGACAAGCAAGTACGTGTTCACTACCACGGCGAACTAACTGACGGTACTGTTTTCGACAGCTCTGTATCTCGCGGTCAACCTGCTGAATTCCCTGTAACTGGCGTAATTCAAGGTTGGGTACAAGCTCTACAAATGATGCCTGTTGGCTCTAAGTGGAAGCTATACATCCCTCAAGATCTAGCATACGGTGAGCGTGGCGCAGGTGCTGCAATCCCACCATTTGCTGCTCTAGTATTTGAAGTAGAACTTCTAGCTATTCTTTAATTTTTATAAAAACCTTTAGTAAAACAAAATACTATTGGCAAATAAAATTGAAATAATCCAACGGCGATGTGACTACATCGCCGTTTTTCGTTTATAGTGAAAGAGTAAATTACTTTATTACTTAAGGACGAATAATGAAGAAAGTACTCATCACAGTTTTAAGCAGCCTTGCTGTTGTCTCTTGCGCTAGCACTAGCGACTCTGAACAAACCAGTTCATCATCAGATACCAACTATTCCCAACTATCACAAACTGCACTAATGGCAGCAGTGAATATGTGGTCTCAGCAGAACGAAACAACACCACTTGTGGATACGGTAGCTGACCAAGCTTCTGTTACCAGCGACCAAGCAGTTGGCGGTATTGGTTCAATGTTGGCCCTTGCACAAAACTCACTTGGCACAGCCGACAACAAAGAACTCGCGACACTTATTCCAGGCATGTCGAGCCTTGAGTCTACGGGGCTATCATCGCTACTAAGCTCACAAGGTGCCGTTGAAAGTGCGTTTTCTGGATTAGGTATGGATCCATCAATGGTTACAACATTTGCACCCATCATTCTTCAAGCACTGCAGTCACAAGGTGCAACGAGCGGCCTGATGGATTCACTTTCAGCTATATGGCAATAATCGTTAGTTATTAATAGCTAGCTTAAAATCTAATAAGGGCACTTCGGTGCTCTTTTTTGTGCGTGGAAGAAAAGATATTTGAGATACGAGATACGAGATA
>NZ_JBFRJM010000022.1:73622-87905 GCF_041468865.1 Vibrio sp. 10N.286.52.C3
ACGAGATACGAGATACGAGACATTTTTGAAAATTGGAGCAGATAAGACAAGCAAAAAGTGCCAAACATCATGGTGCAATTTCTATTATCTTTTCCTTGTTCTACAGACACAAAAAAGCCGAGCTAATGCTCGGCTTTTGTATTAAGAATCTAGTATAGATTACTCAGCAGCTTCTTCAGCAGCTGGGCGGTCTACAAGCTCAATGTAAGCCATTGGAGCTTTATCACCAGTACGGAAACCACATTTAAGAATGCGAGTGTAACCACCTTGGCGAGCCGCGAAACGCGGGCCTAGTTCATTAAATAGTTTTGCCACAACTTCGTTATCACGAGTGCGAGCAAATGCAAGACGACGGTTAGCAACACTGTCTGTCTTAGCTAGGGTAATCAATGGCTCAATTACGCGACGTAGTTCTTTTGCTTTAGGCACGGTAGTTTTAATAACTTCGTGACGAACAAGAGAGCTAGCCATGTTGCTGAACATCGCTTTGCGATGACTGCTGTTGCGGTTGAGTTGACGACCACTTTTACGATGGCGCATGACCTAATCCTTCTAACTTTTCGATTAATCTTCAGCGATTGACGCTGGTGGCCAGTTTTCTAGACGCATGCCTAGAGAAAGACCACGCGAAGCAAGCACATCTTTAATCTCTGTAAGAGATTTCTTACCAAGGTTTGGCGTTTTAAGTAGCTCAACCTCAGTGCGCTGTACAAGATCACCGATGTAGTGAATCGCTTCTGCTTTCAAACAGTTAGCAGAGCGAACTGTTAGTTCAAGATCGTCTACAGGACGTAGTAGGATAGGATCGAATTCTGGCTTCTCTTCCTTCTCCTCAGGTACACGTACATCACGAAGATCTACGAACGCATCCAATTGTTCAGCTAAAATAGTAGCTGCACGACGGATTGCTTCCTCAGGTTCTAGAGTACCGTTCGTTTCCATATCGATAACAAGCTTGTCTAAATCAGTACGTTGTTCTACACGTGCCGCTTCTACAGCGTAAGCGATTTTATCAACCGGGCTGTAAGTAGCGTCAACTAGTAGACGACCGATAGGACGCTCATCTTCTTCAGTATGGATACGAGCTGAAGCTGGAACGTAACCACGACCACGTTCTACTTTGATACGCATAGCGATCTCAGCGTTGTCATCCGTTAGGTGACAAATTACGTGCTCAGGGTTAGCGATCTCTACATCACCATCGTGGGTGATGTCACCTGCAACAACAGGGCCTGAGCCTGATTTGTTCAGTGTAATAAACACTTCATCTTTGCCTTCAGCAACGCGTACAGCCAAACCTTTAAGGTTTAGAAGGATTTCCAGGATATCTTCCTGAACGCCTTCTTTAGTGCTGTATTCGTGTAGCACACCTTCAATTTCAACTTCTGTTACGGCACAACCCGGCATAGAAGATAGAAGAATGCGGCGAAGAGCATTACCTAGAGTGTGGCCGAAACCGCGCTCTAATGGCTCAAGAGTTACTTTCGCGTGTGTCGTATTGATCTGTTCAATGTCAACAAGACGCGGCTTAAGAAATTCTGTTACAGAACCCTGCATTGTGTCCTCTCTTTTTTTAACCTTACTTAGAGTAAAGTTCGACGATCAAGTGTTCATTGATGTCAGCTGATAGGTCAGAACGCTCAGGCATACGCTTGAATGTACCTTCCATTTTGCCAGCATCTACTTCAATCCAAGTTGGCTTTTCACGTTGTTCAGCAACTTCTAGAGCCGCTTTAATACGAGATTGCTGTTTAGCTTTCTCGCGGATAGAAACAACGTCGTTTGCCGCTACTTTGAAAGAAGGAACGTTTACAACTTTACCGTTAACTAGAATAGACTTGTGGCTAACTAGTTGACGAGATTCAGCACGAGTAGCGCCAAAGCCCATACGGTAAACTACGTTATCAAGACGACCTTCAAGAAGCTGAAGCAGGTTTGCACCTGTGTTGCCTTTAAGACGTGCAGCTTCTTTGTAGTAGTTGCGGAATTGTTTTTCTAGAACGCCGTAGATACGACGAACTTTTTGCTTCTCACGAAGCTGAACGCCATACTCAGATAGACGACCGCGACGAGCGCCGTGTACACCTGGTGCGTTATCAATTTTACACTTGGTATCGATCGCACGGACACCAGACTTAAGGAATAAGTCAGTACCTTCGCGACGGCTAAGCTTAAGCTTAGGACCCAAATATCTTGCCATGATCTTTCTCCAATATTCCTAGAAACGAAACTTAAACGCGACGTTTCTTAGGTGGACGACAACCGTTATGAGGGATTGGTGTCGCATCAACAATGTTAGTGATACGGAAACCAGCAGCGTTCAGTGCACGAACAGTAGATTCGCGACCTGGACCTGGACCCTTAACCATAACTTCCAAGTTCTTTAGGCCATATTCTTTAGCCATTTCACCACAACGCTCAGCTGCAACTTGTGCTGCGAACGGAGTAGATTTACGAGAACCACGGAAACCTGAACCACCTGCTGTAGCCCATGCAAGAGCGTTGCCTTGACGGTCAGTGATAGTTACGATTGTGTTGTTGAAAGAAGCATGAATGTGCGCTACGCCATCAGCTACTTGCTTGCGTACGCGCTTACGCGCGCGAGTTGGTTGTTTTGCCATTGTACTCTACCTTATCCGACTATTTCTTGATCGGCTTGCGCGGACCCTTACGGGTGCGAGCGTTGGTTTTAGTACGCTGTCCACGTAGTGGTAGACTGCGACGATGACGAAGACCGCGGTAACAGCCAAGGTCCATAAGACGCTTGATGTTCATCGATACTTCACGACGTAGATCACCTTCTACAGTGTACTTAGCTACACCATCACGCAGTTGATCGATCTGCTCTTCAGTTAGTTCACTGATCTTAGCATCTTCAGCAATACCCACTTCAGCTAGAATAGCTTGAGAGCGAGTTTTACCGATACCGTAGATTGCAGTAAGTGCAATTACAGAATGCTTATGATCAGGAATGTTAATGCCGGCTATACGGGCCATTATTCACTCCTAAGGGGTTCATAAAAGAATTATCCGCAGCAAAGCCCGTTATGGATACGCTGCGGCATACTACTTCTTTTGCACGCAAAAGGTAGGCCGAGGAATATACTCGACTCTACCTTGTATTTCAAGTAAAAATTTCTGCTAATTAGCCTTGGCGTTGCTTATGCTTTGGCTCACTGCAAATCACGCGAACGACACCGTTACGCTTGATAACTTTACAGTTACGGCAGATTTTTTTAACGGAAGCACGAACTTTCATTGCTAAACTCCGTAAATGGAATCGAAATTGTTACCACCGAATTAACGGCCGTAACCCTTCAGATTCGCTTTCTTTAACACAGAATCATACTGTTGTGACATCAGATGAGTCTGTACCTGTGCCATGAAATCCATGATAACTACCACTACGATTAGTAGTGATGTGCCGCCAAAGTAGAAACGAACGTTCCACGCGACCATCATGAACTCAGGAATCAGACATATAAAAGTAATGTATAGAGCGCCCGCAAGGGTTAGTCTAGTCATCACTTTATCGATATATTTCGCTGTCTGCTCACCTGGGCGGATACCGGGTACGAATGCACCAGACTTCTTCAAGTTATCAGCTGTTTCACGTGGGTTAAACACCAACGCTGTATAGAAGAAACAGAAGAAGATTATAGCTGCTGCATAAAGCATTACATACAAAGGTTGACCTGGGCTAAGAGCTAATGACACGTCAGTTAACCAACCGAACGCGCTGCTTTCACCATTTTGACCAAACCACTGCGCTAATGTTCCTGGGAACAAAATAATACTTGATGCGAAAATCGCTGGAATAACACCTGCCATATTAATCTTAAGAGGCAAGTGAGAGCTTTGTGCTGCAAAAACTTTACGACCTTGTTGACGTTTCGCATAGTTAACGACGATACGACGTTGACCACGTTCCATGAAAACTACGAAGTAAATAACAGCAAAAGACAATACAGCAATCAACAGCAGAAGAAGCACATGCAATTCACCTTGACGCGCTTGCTCGATTGTTTGACCGATTGCAGAAGGCAATCCAGCAACAATACCTGCAAAAATCAGAATGGAAATACCATTACCGATTCCTCGCTCAGTGATTTGTTCACCTAACCACATTAAGAACATGGTACCAGTTACTAAACTCACGGTAGCAATAAGCGTAAACATGGTTTGGTTGATAACAACCAGATTGTCGACCATGTTTGGTAAGCCTGTTGCGATACCAATAGCTTGGAATGTTGCAAGTACAAGCGTGCCGTAGCGTGTATATTGGCTTATCTTACGACGGCCTGCTTCACCCTCTTTCTTGAGTTCCGCTAACGCTGGATGAACTACAGTTAGCAATTGGACTACGATCGATGCCGAAATGTACGGCATGATACCCAATGCTAATATAGATGCACGCTCAAGAGCACCACCGGAGAACATGTTAAACATTTCTACGATGGTACCTTTTTGCTGATCGAACAAATCGGCAAGTACAGCTGCGTCAATACCAGGGATCGGCACAAAAGAGCCGGCTCGGAATACTAAAAGTGCACCAATTACGAATAATAAGCGCGACTTTAGTTCACTTAAGCCGCTCTGAGCACTACGAAAATCTTGTCCTGGTTTCTTAGCCATCTGTACCTCGTTCCTCGAGATTATTCCTCGATTTTACCGCCTGCAGCTTCGATTGCAGCTTTAGCGCCTTTAGTCACGCGTAGACCTTTAACAGTCACAGCTTTGCTTAGGTCACCAGAAAGAACGATCTTAACAAACTCGATGTTCTTAGTGATAACGTTAGCAGCTTTAAGGCTGTTAAGATCAACTACGTCACCTGTTACTTTCGCTAGCTCAGCTAGACGAACTTCAGCAGACACTAGGCTCTTACGAGAAGTGAAACCGAATTTAGGTAGACGTTGTTTTAGAGGCATTTGACCGCCTTCAAAACCTGGACGAACAGAGCCGCCAGAACGTGACTTTTGACCTTTGTGACCGCGGCCACCTGTTTTACCAAGGCCAGAACCGATACCACGACCTACACGCTTCTTAGAAGGTTTAGAGCCAGCAGCCGGTGATAGAGTATTCAAACGCATTCTGATTACTCCTCAATCTTAACCATGTAGTAAACCTTGTTGATCATACCGCGTACGCACGGTGTATCTTCAAGTTCTACTGTATGGTTGATGCGACGAAGACCTAGACCTTTAAGACACGCTTTGTGCTTAGGTAGGCGACCAATTGAGCTTTTAGTTTGAGTTACTTTAATAGTTGCCATCGTGTGCTTACTCCGAAATAGATTCAACAGTTAGACCACGTTTAGCAGCAACCATTTCTGGTGACTTAACGTCTACTAGAGCACCAATCGTTGCACGAACGATGTTGATCGGGTTCGTTGAACCGTATGCTTTAGAAAGTACGTTATGTACGCCCGCAACTTCAAGTACAGCACGCATTGCACCGCCGGCAATAACACCTGTACCTTCTGCAGCTGGCTGCATGTAAACTTTAGAGCCCGAATGACGACCTTTCACCGGGTGGTGAAGAGTGCCTTCGTTAAGCGATACTGTAACCATGTTACGGCGCGCTTTTTCCATTGCTTTTTGAATCGCAGCAGGTACTTCACGAGCTTTGCCGTAACCGAAACCTACGCGACCGTTACCGTCACCAACTACTGTTAGTGCAGTAAAGCTCATGATTCGACCACCTTTAACCGTCTTAGATACACGGTTAACTGCGATCAGCTTTTCTTGCAAATCATTAGCTTGTTGTTGTTCTTTAGCCATCTTCCAACCCTACCTTAGAATTTCAGACCAGCTTCGCGAGCAGATTCTGCTAGCGCCGCTACTCGACCGTGGTATTGGAAACCAGAACGATCAAATGCAACTGAAGCTACGCCTTTTTCAAGAGCGCGCTCAGCAACAGCTTTACCAACTGCTTTAGCTGCATCAACGTTACCAGTGTTCTTAACTTGCTCACGGATCGCTTTTTCTACAGTAGAAGCAGCTGCGATAACCTCAGAGCCGTTTGCCGCGATAACTTGTGCGTAAACATGGCGAGGAGTACGGTGTACTACCAGGCGAGTTGCACCAAGTTCTGCAATCTTACGACGTGCACGTGTAGCACGACGGATGCGAGATGCTTTCTTATCCATAGTGATACCTTACTTCTTCTTAGCTTCTTTAGTACGCACATTTTCATCTGCGTAACGAACACCTTTGCCTTTGTAAGGCTCAGGAGCACGGTAAGAACGAATGTCAGCCGCAACTTGACCTACTACTTGCTTATCGCAACCAGTAATGATGATCTCAGTTTGGCTAGGGCACTCAGCTTTAATACCTTCAGGTAGAGCGTGCTCTACTGGGTGAGAAAAACCAAGAGTTAGAGCTACAGAGTTGCCTTTCATAGCAGCACGGTAACCAACACCCTTAAGAGTTAGCTTCTTAGTGAAGCCCTCAGTAACACCCACAACCATGTTATTAACTAGAGCGCGAGCTGTACCAGCTTGTGCCCATGCGTTAGTAACACCTTCTTTCGGACCGAAAGTTAGGTTGGTTTCTTCCTGTGCAATAACTACGGCGCTGTTAAGAACGCGAGTAAGCTCACCTTTGCTACCTTTTACAGTAACTTCTTGGCCGTTTAGTTTCACCTCTACGCCAGCTGGAATAGCGACAGGTGCTTTAGCAACACGAGACATAATCTACTCCTTAAGCTACGTAACAGATGATTTCACCGCCAAGACCTGCTTTACGAGCAGCACGGTCAGACATCAGACCCTTGGAAGTAGAAACAACTGCAATACCAAGACCACCCATCACTGTAGGTAAAGAGTCTTTATTTTTATAAACTCTTAGACCAGGACGTGATACACGCTTGATTTGCTCGATTACAGGTTTAGCTTGGAAGTACTTAAGAGTAACTTCTAGCTCAGGTTTTGCTTCGCTGTTAACAGCGAAGTCTACGATGTAACCTTCAGCTTTAAGTAATGCAGCAATTGCAACTTTAAGCTTTGAAGAAGGCATTTTTACAGCAACTTTGTTTGCTGCCTGACCGTTACGAACTCGGGTCAGCATATCCGAAATCGGATCTTGCATGCTCATAAGATTTACTCCAAATGATTAAGTGGCAATTACCAGCTAGCCTTACGAAGACCCGGAATCTCGCCTTTCATGCAAGCTTCACGAACCTTAATGCGGCTTAGACCGAATTTACGTAGGTAACCGTGTGGACGACCAGTTTGGTTGCAACGGTTGCGCTGACGTGATGCACTTGAATCACGTGGAAGAGATTGCAGTTTAAGAACCGCATTCCAACGATCTTCTTCAGATGCGTTTACATCGCTAATGATAACTTTTAGCGCAGAACGCTTTTCAGCGAACTTAGCTACTAGTTTTGCACGTTTAGCTTCACGTGCTTTCATTGATTGTTTAGCCATAACAGTAACCCTACCCTTACTTACGGAATGGGAAGTTAAAGGCAGCCAGCAGAGCTCGGCCTTCCTCATCGGAACCCGCAGAAGTCGTGATAGTGATATCAAGACCGCGGACACGATCGACTTTATCGTAGTCGATTTCCGGAAAGATGATTTGCTCGCGAACGCCCATGCTGTAGTTACCGCGACCGTCAAAAGACTTAGCGCTAACACCACGGAAATCACGTACACGTGGAAGTGCGATAGAGATTAAACGCTCTAAAAATTCCCACATGCGCTCACCACGCAAGGTTACTTTACAACCAATTGGGTAGCCTTCACGAATTTTGAAACCAGCTACAGATTTACGCGCTTTAGTGATAAGTGGCTTTTGACCAGAGATCGTTGCCATATCAGCTGCTGCGTTTTCTAGCAGTTTCTTATCGTTGATTGCTTCACCAACGCCCATATTTAGGGTGATTTTCTCAATCCTAGGGACTTGCATGACGCTTGTGTAGCTGAACTCTTTGGTAAGCTCAGCGACTACAGACGACTTGTAGTAATCATGCAGTTTCGCCATAGTAGAACTCCAAATTACTTCTAATTAGTTAGAAACAGTTTCGCCGTTAGATTTGAAGAAACGAACTTTCTTGCCATCTTCGATACGGAAACCGATACGGTCTGCTTTACCAGTAGCCGCGTTAAAAACAGCAACGTTAGAAGCATCAATAGCTGCTTCTTGTTCAACGATGCCACCTTGTTGACCTAGAGCCGGAACCGGCTTTTGGTGTTTCTTAACAAGGTTGATGCCTTCAACGATAACTTTACCAGTTGTCAGAACCTTAGTTACTTTACCTTTCTTGCCTTTATCTTTACCAGCAAGAATGATTACTTCGTCATTACGACGGATTTTAGCTGCCATATTGCCGCTCCTTACAGAACTTCAGGTGCTAGTGATACAATCTTCATGAATTTCGCGTTACGAAGTTCACGAGTCACAGGACCAAAGATACGTGTGCCGACTGGTTGCTCAGTAGTGTCATTTAACAATACACAAGCATTACTGTCGAAGCGAATGACAGAACCGTCTGGGCGACGAACGCCTTTACGGGTGCGCACTACTACCGCCTTCAGAACATCACCTTTCTTTACTTTACCGCGAGGAATCGCTTCCTTCACTGTAACCTTGATGACGTCACCGATATGTGCATAACGGCGGTGAGAGCCACCCAGAACCTTAATACACATTACCTTGCGCGCGCCAGAGTTATCTGCTGCGTCAAGTGTACTTTGCATCTGGATCATTGTTAGTGCTCCGCTAAATATTAAAACTAGACCCTCTCGGGTCGGGCTGCCTCTTTAAAAGGGACGCGAATTGTACCACCCTTTTTTTAAATTGGGTAGACAAAAAACAAGCGGCTCCAAAAAATAATTTGGAGCCGCTTATAAGTTATAGAATTACAAAGATTAAATCTTCGCTTTTTCTAGAACTTTAACCAATGTCCAAGACTTAGTCTTAGACAGAGGACGACACTCAGCGATTTCAACTTTGTCGCCTAGGCCACAAGTGTTGTCTTCGTCGTGTGCGTGTACTTTAGTCGTGCGTTTGATGAACTTGCCGTAAATCGGGTGTTTTACAGTACGTTCAATAGCAACAACGATAGACTTGTCCATCTTGTCACTTACTACACGGCCTTGCTGGATGCGGTTAGTTTCGCTCATTATGCGCCTGCCTTTTCAGTCAAAACAGTTTTCACACGTGCGATGTCACGGCGTACAGCTTTTAGAGTATGAGTTTGCTGAAGTTGACCAGTTGCAGCTTGCATGCGCAAGTTGAACTGTTCACGTAGCAAATTCAATAGCTCAGCGTTAAGCTCTTCAACGTTCTTTTCGCGTAGATCTTGTGCTTTCATCACATCACCTGCTTAGTTACAAAAGTAGTTTTAACAGGCAGTTTACGTGCCGCTAGGCGGAACGCTTCACGTGCCAACTCTTCAGGTACGCCATTCATCTCGTACATAACTTTGCCTGGTTGGATTTGAGCAACCCAGTACGCAACTGAACCTTTACCTTTACCTTGACGAACTTCAAGAGGCTTTTCAGTAATCGGTTTGTCTGGGAAAACACGGATCCAGATTTGACCTTGACGCTTAATGTGACGTGTCATAGCACGACGTGCCGCTTCGATTTGACGTGCAGTCAGACGACCACGGCCAACAGCTTTAAGACCGAATTCGCCGAAGCTTACTTCAGTACCTTTAGCTAGACCACGGTTACGACCAGTCATAACCTTGCGGAACTTAGTACGTTTTGGTTGTAGCATCGTTCGACTCCTTACTTACGGCCTTTACGCTGCTTCTTAGGCTTATCGCCTTTTGGCTCTACTGCGTTAGCAGCTGGCATACCGCCTAGAATCTCACCTTTGAAGATCCAAACTTTAATGCCGATCACACCGTATTGAGTGTGAGCCGAAGAAGTTGCGTAATCAATGTCTGCACGTAGAGTGTGTAGAGGCACACGGCCTTCACGGTACCACTCTGAACGTGCGATTTCAGCACCGCCAAGACGGCCGCCTACTTGTACTTTGATGCCTTTAGCGCCTAGACGCATAGCATTTTGTACCGCACGCTTCATTGCACGACGGAACATAACACGACGCTCTAGTTGAGACGCGATGCTATCAGCTACAAGCTGACCATCTAGCTCAGGCTTACGTACTTCAGCGATGTTAATTTGCGCTGGTACACCTGCGATTTTAGCTACAGCTGCGCGTAGCTTCTCTACGTCTTCACCTTTCTTACCGATAACAACGCCAGGGCGAGCAGTGTGAATAGTCACACGGATGCTCTTAGCTGGACGCTCGATAACGATACGAGATAATGATGCTTTTTGTAGTTCCTTTGTAAGGAACTGACGTACCTTGAAGTCGCCGTCTAGGTTGTCAGCGAATTCGTTGGTATTAGCAAACCATGTAGCATTCCAAGGCTTAACGATGCCAAGACGAATACCATTAGGATGTACTTTCTGACCCATTGCTTACTCTCCTAGTCTTTAGCGATCTGCTACAACAATAGTGATGTGGCTTGAACGCTTCAAGATACGATCCGCACGACCTTTAGCACGAGGCATAATACGCTTCATGATAGGGCCCTCATCTACGAAGATTTTAGCGACATTTAGATCGTCGATATCTGCACCTTCGTTATGTTCCGCGTTAGCGATAGCTGACTCAAGAACCTTCTTAACTAATACAGCAGCTTTTTTGTTGCTGAAAGTTAGAATTTCTAGAGCTTGGTCTACCGACTTACCGCGAATTTGGTCTGCAACTAAGCGAGCTTTCTGTGGAGAAATACGAGCAAAGTTATGTTTAGCTAAAGCTTCCATCATCTACTCCTTATTTCTTCTTAGCTTTCTTATCTGCAGCATGACCGCGATAAGTACGAGTTGGTGCAAATTCGCCCAGTTTGTGACCGATCATTTCTTCGGTAACGAAAACTGGAACGTGCTGACGACCATTATGGACAGCGATGGTCAAACCAATCATTGTTGGGATGATCATTGAGCGACGGGACCAAGTCTTAATAGGCTTTTTGTCTCCGCTTTCCACCGCTTTCTCTACCTTCTTCAGCAAGTGTAGGTCAATAAAAGGACCTTTCTTGAGAGAACGTGGCATGGCGATTCCTCTTTATAAATTATTTAGTGCGACGACGTACGATGTACTTGTCAGTGCGCTTGTTCTTACGAGTCTTGAAGCCCTTAGTAGGAACGCCCCAAGGAGAAACTGGGTGACGACCACCAGATGTGCGGCCTTCACCACCACCATGTGGGTGATCCACCGGGTTCATTACTACACCACGTACGGTTGGACGTACGCCGCGCCAGCGTGAAGCACCAGCTTTACCAAGTTCACGTAGCATATGCTCAGAGTTACCAACTTCACCGATCGTTGCACGACCTTCAGAAAGAACTTTGCGCATCTCACCAGAACGTAGACGGATAGTTACGTATGCACCATCGCGAGCGATGATTTGAGCATAAGCACCAGCCGAACGAGCTAGTTGAGCACCTTTACCAGGCTTAAGTTCAACACAGTGTACAGTAGAACCTACTGGGATGTTGCGCATCGGCAGAGTGTTACCTGCTTTGATTGCAGCATCTACGCCAGATTGAATCTGGTCGCCTGCGTTAACACCTTTAGGTGCAATGATGTAACGACGCTCACCGTCTGCGTACAGAACTAGAGCGATGTTAGCACTACGGTTTGGATCGTATTCTAGACGCTCAACTTTCGCTGGGATGCCATCTTTAGTACGTTTGAAGTCAATTACACGGTAATGGTGCTTATGACCACCACCGATGTGACGTACTGTAATACGACCGTTGTTGTTACGACCACCGTTCTTAGAGTTTTTCTCTAGAAGTGGTGCGTATGGCTTACCCTTGTGTAGGTCAGCGTTAACAACTTTAACGACGTGACGACGACCAGGGGAAGTCGGCTTACATTTAACAATAGCCATTTTTACTACTCCTGTTATTCCGCGCCGCCAACGAAGTCAAGATCTTGACCTTCTTTCAAAGTAACGTAGGCTTTCTTAACGTCTGAACGACGGCCTTCACGCATACCTTGACGTTTGGTCTTACCCTTTAATACAAGAGTATTTACAGACTTAACTTCAACTTCAAATAGCTTTTCTACAGCTGCTTTGATCTCTTTCTTAGTTGCATCTTTAGCTACTTTGAAAACGATAGTGTTCGCTTTCTCAGCTGCCATAGTTGCTTTTTCAGAGATGTGCGGAGCACGTAGAACTTTTAAGATACGCTCTTCAGTGATCATGCTAGCATCTCCTCAACTTGCTTAACTGCGTCAGCAGTCATTAGAACCTTGTCGAAAGCGATTAGTGATACTGGATCAACACCAGCAACATCACGTGCATCTACTTTGTATAGGTTACGAGCAGCTAAGAATAGATTTTCATCTACTTCGCCAGTCACAATCAGAACGTCGCTTAGCTCAAGCTCTTTAAGCTTAGCTACAAGTTCTTTTGTTTTTGGTGCTTCTACAGAGAAGTTATCAACAACGATTAAACGCTCTTGACGAACTAGCTCAGAAAGAATGCTCTTCATAGCACCGCGGTACATTTTTTTGTTTACTTTTTGGCTGTGATCTTGTGGTTTCGCAGCAAAAGTAACACCACCTGTACGCCAGATTGGGCTACGAATTGTACCAGCACGTGCGCGGCCAGTACCTTTTTGACGCCATGGCTTAGCGCCACCGCCAGATACTTCAGAACGAGTCTTTTGAGCACGAGTACCTTGACGAGCACCTGCTGCATATGCAACAACTACTTGGTGTACAAGAGCTTCGTTGAAGTCACGTCCGAAAGTAGTCTCGGAAACAGTTAGTGCATCAGCACCTTTAACCATCAATTCCATTACTTACTCCTAGACGTTATGCTTTAACAGCAGGTTTTACGATCACGTTTCCGCCTGTTGAGCCCGGTACTGCACCTTTAATAAGGAGTAGATTGCGCTCAGCGTCAACACGTACGATCTCTAGGTTTTGAGTCGTTACACGCTCAGCACCCATGTGACCTGCCATTTTCTTGCCTTTAAACACGCGGCCTGGAGTTTGACATTGGCCAATTGAACCCGGTGCGCGGTGAGACAAAGAGTTACCGTGAGTCATATCTTGAGTAGAGAAGTTCCAACGCTTGATAGCGCCTTGGAAGCCTTTACCTTTAGATGTACCAGTAACGTCTACTTTTTTAATTTCGTTGAAAAGTTCTACGTTTAGCTCAGCGCCAACTTCAAACTCTTCGCCGTTTTCTAAACGGAATTCCCAAAGACCGCGACCTGCTTCTACACCCGCTTTCGCGAAGTGACCAGCTTCAGGTTTAGTTACACGGTTAGCTTTCTTAGCACCAGTAGTTACTTGGATTGCTGCGTAGCCGTCTGTCTCAAGAGTTTTAACTTGAGAAATACGGTTCGCTTCAACCTCAACAACAGTTACTGGGATAGAAACGCCTTCTTCAGTAAATACGCGGGTCATACCCACTTTACGTCCGACTAGACCAATCATTATTCTTATCTCCCTTAACCTAGGCTGATTTGAACATCAACGCCAGCTGCAAGATCAAGACGCATTAGAGCATCAACAGTTTTATCTGTTGGCTCAACGATGTCGATCAAACGCTTGTGAGTACGGATTTCGTACTGATCACGTGCATCTTTGTTGACGTGTGGAGAGGTAAGAACAGTGAAACGCTCTTTACGAGTAGGAAGTGGAATAGGACCACGAACCTGTGCGCCAGTACGTTTTGCTGTTTCAACGATTTCCGCAGTTGAAGCATCGATTAGCTTGTAATCAAACGCTTTAAGGCGGATACGAATACGTTGGTTCTGCATGAGACAGAGCTCCAATTATTAAAAATTACACAAACAATATCGCCACTCAAACCCGATAAAACGAGAGAATGCCGATTGATTTATGTGAAACCGTAGCACCCAAAATTAGGACGCATTGTCAGTTAACTTTTGAAGTAAACAAGAAGTTTACTATTTTTATTAACCGCGAACATAAGCTGAGTATACATTACTAGGTAAGACCTACTCCTCAGTGCTCATTGGTTCACAACCAGCGTTAGCCAGTGCGATGCATTATACAGATCACACTTTAGTATGCAAGTAGTGTTGGAAAAATAATCGCAATTTATTGGAAGTTGGTTTTGTATCGAGAGGGAAGAAGATAGATGGAAGGTAATATTTCTTTTGAGAAAACAAAAGGGAAGCCGAAGCTCCCCTTTTCAGATGCGTGCTCTTCTAATGAAGAGAGTGCAAAAATCTAAATGCTATTAAGCGAAGATTTTAGCTACAACACC
>NZ_JBFRJM010000023.1:0-14717 GCF_041468865.1 Vibrio sp. 10N.286.52.C3
GGATTCCATACATCACGTTAGTGTTTTTACTCATAGCTATCTTGTTAAAGAAAGTTTGTCCTATAAATAGTAATCTGAATAGTCGATTCGAACATTCTACAAGTTTACTCAAAACGTCCACAGGTTAACGGGGAGATTTCCGTCTTTTTGCGACTAGAGTGAACTTATAGTCACTGGATTTAAAGTAGTTGCGACTATATTCGAATACAGTGTCATCGTGTAGGTAGCTGCGAGTGCGCTTCTCAATGATCGGGTCGGCAGGACTGATGCCTAGCAACTCAGCAACATCGTTAGCCGGGAGGATGGGCACGATTTCCTGCTCACTTCTATCTATCACCAGCTTTTTCTGCTTCTCGATATAATCGTATTTCGAGCCTTGCATCACTTGATAGGTTAGATCCGGGAACATGTCGACTGGCATCCATGTCTCTTCAACGGTGATTGGGTTGTCATCGACAAAACGAACGCGTTTTACGTAAAAAATTCGAGCGCCTTCGTTGATGTCTAAGTGCTCTGCTAGTGTTAACGAGGCAGATTGAATTTCAAAGGCAATTACATCGCTATGAGTTATCCCACCTAAATGAGCCCATTTTTCCGCAAAGCTACTTTGTTGGTAGATATCGTAGTTAACCTTATTCTCTTTAACGTAGGTGCCACTACCCTGAATGCTCTCTAGCTCTTCATTTTCGATCAGAAGTTTAAGCGCCTGACGAACGGTTACTCGGCTGGCAGAAAACTCTTCGCACAGTTGAGCTTCTGTTGGCAGCGCCTCACCTACCTTGTAAATCTTACTGCTGATTTTTTCTCGAATGGCGTCAGCTATTTTGCGATACAGGGGCAGTCTTGCCATGTAAACCTCGAAAACAATACAAAAGAGATAGGTGACAACGACTTGTGATCACCTCTAGAGGCTTAATGATACGAATTAAAGCACTGAATACAAGAAATGGTTGTTGAGTGAGTGAGCTGATAATACAAAAAAACTCCAAGCGGGGGAGGCTTGGAGTTTTGGAGCATACTAAGTGAGGGTGAGTTAAGCTTTCGTTTCAGCTAACTTCTTTTCTTTTTGGTTTCCTATTACTTTTAATCCGATGGTTAGTGCCATTGACACTGCAATACCGATGACGAAGTAAGTCAGCCAAGCAACAGGGTTACCGATGACAGGTAGCATGAACACTGCGCCGCCAGCTACGGTACCAATAGTAATCTTAGAAGAAAGAATTAATGCAGCCGCTACACCACCACCAATCATATGAGCAGGGATGATACGCATTGGATCTTTTACAGAGTAAGGGATAGCACCTTCAGTGATACCACAGAAACCTAAGATAGCGGTTGAAGGGCCTGCCAAGCGATCTTCTTCATCGAAGAAACGTTTGAATACGACAGACATAATGCCTAATGACATACCAGGGATACATTTCGCAGCAGTAAAGGCAGCGTAAAAGATTGATGCATCACCAGCGAAGTCACCACTTGTACCAACACCGATACAGAATAGGTAAGCCGCTTTGTTTACCGGGCCGCCCATATCGAAACAAGCCATAGCACCGAGGATGAAACCAAGAATCAGTAGGTTGTTTGTGCCCATTGAGGTTAGCCAGTCAACCAAACCACTGTTAAGCATCGCGAAGAACTTACCAGGGCCCGCATACATAAAGATTAGTGTTGCGATACCCGCTAGTAGAGGTGTGATGATAATCATCTTCACTGACTCTAGTACTTTCGGTACTTTGATCTGGCGGACAAGCATAACAAATAACGCTGCTGCTGCACCGGCTACTAAGCCACCTAGGAAGCCGCCGGTCATGATAGAGATCTTACCGAATCCACCACCAACAGCGACGAAACCACCGACGAAACCAGGAGCTAGACCAGGTTTACCGACCATACCGTAAGCTGTAAATGCTGCAAGCACACAGATTAACAGTGGGTTAAATGCTTTTAACGTGCCGTAGTATAGGAAATGAATAATGCCTTGAAACGAAGACTCAAACTGCGCTTTGGCTTCTGGCTGTGCAATAGCTGCATAAACTTCTTTCTTAATTGCACCGATTTCACTGTTTGCTAACCCTTCAGCGGCGTTAATTATGCCAAGGTCTGCGTATGTTTTGCCCGTGTATTCAACCAGTATCGCTTCATCATAAAGGTGGGTGTAATCGTAGCCGAAGAATAGATTTAGAAGACCTACACAAAGACCACCGATTATAACAAGAGGAATGATGTGAGATACGCCTGAAAGAGCGCCCTTGTACCAAAGTTTCAAGAAACTAACGATCATATTGTCGTCGCTCTCTTCCTTCTCGGCAAACTTGTTGGTCGTCGTGGCTGCTTTCGCATTTGAGCCACCCGCTTTGACTTTCTCTTCGAGTGCATCAAGCATTTCATCAGCGGCTTTGATACCATCTTTAACCTTACCTTGCACAGACGTTAGCCCCTCGAAGCGCTCAGCTTCAATTACGCCTACGTCAACAGCGTAGATAATGCCATCGGCCTGCGCGATATCTTGTGCGGTTAGTTTTCCATCTAGTCCATTCGCACCTTGCTTCTCGACCTTTATTTCCCAACCGCGCGCGGCTGCTTTCTTTTCTAAATTTTTAGCCGCCATGTAGGTGTGCGCTACACCGGCTGTACATGCTGTAATCGCTAAGATTTTCATCTGATGTTCCTTTGCGTCGTCTCTCGTCATTTGAGCGACAAATAGGTCACTCAATGATTATATTCTTACTTAATTTGTTTTAATCATCTGTGATAATTCTCACAAGTTGTATTATTTGTATTTAATTTGTTTTTATTGTTCTTAGTATCAAAGTAATACAAAAAAATGCACTATGACTATATACCATTGAAATATAATACTAAATAGCTACGAGGCGACATTAAGTAATAAAACCCTTATTTAAATAGAATAGCTTGTATTCGCCCTTTGGCGCTTAGAGGTGAGGGTAAATTTATAGTTGTTGGTCGTGAAATAGTTTCGGCTATATTCGAAGATGGTGTCATTTTCTAGGTATCCGCGAGTACGCTTTTCTATAACAGGTTCTGTAGGATTGACTCCAAGCAATGTCGCCACGTCACTTGGTGGAAGGACAGGCATGATTTCTTGCTCACTTCTATCTATCACCATCTTCTTTTGCTTTTCGATGTAGTCATATTTCGACCCTTGCATCACTTGGTAACTGAGGTCTGGGAACATAGTCGTTGGCATCCAAGTCTCTTCAACCGTAATGGCGGTCTCGTCCAGGAAACGTACTCTCTTGATGTAGAAAATGCGCTCGCCTTCATTGATATCCAAGTGTTCGGCCAGCGTTAATGAGGCGGCTTGTACCTCGAAAGATAAGACATCGCTGTGTGTTACTCCCTGCAAATGAGCCCATTTCTCAGCAAAGCTGCTCTGTTGGTAGATGTTGTAGTTTATTTTGCTCTCTTTTACATAGGTACCACTACCTTGAATACTTTCTAGCTCTTGTTGTTCGATTAGAAGTTTAAGCGCTTGGCGTATAGTTACGCGGCTGACAGAGAACTCTTCACGGAGTTGTGCTTCTGTCGGTAGTGCTTCACCAACCTTGTAAATACCGGTGCTAATCTTATCTCTAATGGCATCAGCGATTTGTCGGTACATGGGTAATCTTGTCGTCATATCCTAGCTAACCTCTTGCGTATTAACCTGTAGAACCACTCTAACAGGTCTTAGTGTGTGACCTTTGACTTGAATAATATGAATCCTACCCAGTTAAATAATGATAAAGAATACAAATATGGACCTTTAACTCCAATTTAATACATATCGTGATATTTGTGAGATCTGTATCATGGTTTATTTGTATTTTATTGGTATTATTGTTGTCACATAAACAGATAACCCAAAAGAACGTGAACACGGGGCTAAAACTATGAACCTTACAACGCTTACCAACTCATCACTGATTAATCTACAAACGACGTTCGAAAGTCGTGACGCTGCAATTGAAGCACTCGCTGAACAACTCGACCAACAAGGCAAACTGCACGACAAAGAAGAGTATTTAAAAGCTGTGTTTGCCCGTGAAGAGCATGGTGCAACGGCGCTAGGCGAAGGCCTTGCTGTTCCACATGGCAAAACCGACGCAGTGAAAGAAGCAGCATTTGCAGTCGCAACCCTAAAACAAGATTTGAAATGGCAGGGCATTGATGAAGAAGAGGATGTAAATCTGATCTTTCTAATTGCTATTCCTAATGCTGAAGCGGGCTCTACACACATGCAACTGCTGACCGAGCTGACAAGTACTTTGATTGATGATGAAGTTCGTGAAGCGGTACTTAGCGCGACAACTGTAGAACAAATTTTTGCACTTCTTAGCGATGAGGAAGAACAAATTGAACAGGCAGCCGAAGAATCTGCACCAGTAGTTGAAGAGAAGAAAGGGTTGTTTGGTTCTATTGCTTCAAAGTTATTTGGATAACTCAGCGTTTACTCAAAAGCCATTACTCATTTAAGTCGCACAGCACAGTCTTTACAGGTACAAAACAATGACTAAATCACGCGTTCATATTACCCCACACATGCACTGGGATCGCGAATGGTACTTCACCACTGAAGAGTCTCGTATTCTTCTGGTGAACAACATGGAAGAGATCATGCAACGTCTGGAGAGCGATCCAGAATACAAATACTATGTACTTGATGGTCAGACCGCTGTCCTTGAAGACTACTTTGCCATCAAGCCAGAAAATAAAGAGCGTGTACGTGACCTAGTTCAGGCGGGCAAACTTATTGTTGGCCCTTGGTACTCTCAAACTGACACTATGCAGGTTGGTGGTGAGTCAATCGTTCGTAACATGTTGTACGGCCTACGCGATTGTCTAGAGTTAGGTGAGCCAATGAAAATTGGTTACTTGCCAGACTCGTTCTCAATGAGCTCACAGTTGCCGATGATCTATAACGGATTTGATATCGATACAGCGATGTTCTGGCGTGGTTGCTCTGAGCGTCACGGTACCAACAAAACTGAGTTCTTATGGCAATCTAATGATGGTTCAGAAGTAGCTGCACAAGTACTGCCTCTTGGATATGCGATTGGTAAGTACCTACCTCAAGATGAAGAAGGGCTGCGTGCTCGCCTAGACAAATACTTCCCGGTGTTAGAAAAACCGTCAGTGACCAAAGATATCCTGCTGCCGAATGGTCACGATCAGATGCCAATCCAAAAAGACATCTTTGAGGTGATGGACAAGCTACGTGAGGTTTACCCAGAACGTGAGTTTGTGATGAGCCGCTTTGAAGAGGTGTTCGACCGCATCAAGCAAGAACGCGATCAATTAGACACAGTAAAAGGCGAGTTTAACGACGGCAAATACATGCGTGTGCACCGTACAATTTCGTCAACTCGTATGGATATCAAGCTGATCCACGCTCAGGTAGAGAATAAGATCGTCAACATCCTAGAACCTCTTGCTTCTATCGCTTGGTCACTAGGTTTTGAATATCACCATGGCTTGATTGAGAAAATGTGGAAAGAGAGCATGAAGAACCATGCCCATGACTCTATTGGCTGCTGCTGTTCAGACAAGGTGCATGCGGAGATCCTTAACCGTTACATCCTAGCCGACGATATGGCGAGCAATCTGATCACCTTTTACAAGCGTAAAATTGTTGACCACATGCCAGCGCGTGAAGGCTGCGACAAGCTAGCTTTCTTTAACCTATCGCCATACGAACGTGAAGAGGTGATCAACACCACCATCACTATTCGTGCAGAGCAGTTCAACATCTTCGATGATAACGGCAACTCAGTTGAGTACTTCATCCAAGATCAGCGAGTGATCGACCCAGGCAAGATTGACCGCCAGATTGTCCACTACGGTAACTATGACCCGTTTATTGAGTACGATATTCAGATTAAACAATCTGTACCTGCGATGGGCTTTGCTACCTTGCATATTCAAGGCAATGAACAAGGTGCTCAGAAGATTGCCGAGCAGAAAGATTACCTGCTAGAGAATGAGTTCTACACCATCAAAGTGAACGACAATGGCACCCTAACCATCTTGGACAAAGAAACCGAGATGACATACGACCAAGTGCTAAAAATTGAAGATGGTTCAGACGATGGCGATGAGTACGACTATTCGCCATCTCGCAAAGAGTGGCTGCTTTACTCAGATGAGTTTAAAGTCGAAACCGATATTAAACATGAAGGATTCCAATCGGTTGCTAGCATCAAACTGCGAATGGATGTACCAGCTAATCTGCAAGAGCGTGAAGAGCGCACAGGACAAAACGGCTATGTAGATGTCGATTGTCAAGTGGTACTTAAAGCCGGTTCACGCCGCATTGAAGTCCGTATGGAGCTAGATAATCAAGTAGACGATCATCGAGTACGTGTGCTTATCCCAACGCCATTTGTCTCTGAAAATGTGGTGGCAGATAACCAGTTTGGCCTTATCACTCGACCAACTAACGACCCTGCAATGGAAGTATGGGAGCAAGAAAGCTGGAAAGAAGCGCCAGTGCCTGTGTACCAGCTGATGAACTTTGCTGCGGTTGAAAACCAGACAGGTGGACTGGCATTGATGACCAATGGTCTGCGTGAGTTTGAATTCGTATCAAGCCAAGGCAATGAAGAACGCGATACCTTTGCTCTAACTCTACTGCGTGGGGTAGGAGTTCTAGGTAAAGAAGAGTTGTTGCTGCGTCCAGGACGTCCTTCAGGTATCAAGATCCCGACCCCAGACTCGCAAACTCGCGGCAAGTTGGTGTGTGAATTCAGCTTACTTGGTTTTGCTGGCAACCATATCGCGGCCAACGTTATGGCTAAAGCACGAGACTATGTAACGCCAATCGAGTGTTACAACAAGATCCCGTACAACGCAATGAAGCTAAACGTCGGTGAGCAAGACAAGCCGTTAACCTACTCGCTTCTTGCCAAAGAGCAGAAAGGAGCTGTTCTTAGTGTACTGAAGAAAGCGGAAGATGAAGATGCCTTAATTCTACGTGTCTACAACCCGGCTGAATCTGGACAGATTGAAGATGGTGTTACCTTCACTCAACCAGTGACTTCATGGCAAGAGACCAGCTTGGATGAGCGAGTACGTGATACCGAAGTCGCTAGCCAGAGCTTTGGTGCACTTAATGCGTGTCAGGCTAAATCATTCCAAGTGAAGTTTTAATCCTAGTTTTTAACCGTAGAAACCTCCGCTCTGATTCCAACTGGGCGGAGTTGGTGAACCGAGATGAAGATTGTAATTGCCCCCGATTCATTTAAAGAGTCTCTTAGTGCCAAGCAGGTATGCCAAAGCGTTGAAGCCGGTTTTGCACAAGTATTCCCAGAAGCGGAGTATGTGCATCTACCGCTGGCCGACGGCGGTGAGGGAACGGTCGATGTATTGATGCAAGGGTTAGATGGCATTGTGCAAACTACCCAAGTGATGAACCCACAAGGTGAGACCGTCGATGCACATTGGGCACTGCTTGATGACGGTAATACGGCATTGATAGAGATAGCTTCAGCATCGGGATTAGACCTAGTTTCGCCACAAGATCGCGATCCTGCCCTTGCAACTACCTATGGTACTGGTGAGTTGATCAAAGAGGCACTTGAGAAAGGTGTAAATAAAGTCCTGCTTGGTCTTGGAGGCAGCGCCACCAATGATGGTGGGGCTGGTATCGTCCAAGCATTGGGTGGCAAGTTGTTGGACGAGCAAGGCAATGAGATTGCCTTGGGTGGTACTGCTCTTTCTAACCTTTCTCGTATCGACTTAAGCAATATCCATCCTCGATGCCAACAGGTCGAGTTTGTGATCGCTTGTGATGTCAACAATCCATTAGTTGGTGAAAACGGCGCTAGCTATATCTTTGGTGCTCAAAAAGGGGCTTCCTCGGAACTGATTGATCAGCTTGATGACGCGTTGAATCATTTTGGAGAGGTCAGCAGCAATCTCACTGGAACAGATAACCGAACTACACTTGGCTTTGGCGCTGCTGGTGGCGCATCTCTTGGTTTATCACTGCTATTTGATATCCAAATCAAGCAAGGTATTGAGATGGTTTTAGACACCTTAAACGCAGACCAAGTGCTGCAGGGCACGGATCTGGTTATTACTGGCGAAGGCCAGATGGATAACCAAACCCTGCAAGGCAAGACCCCGTTTGGTATTGCTAAACGAGCCACGCTACAAGGTATTCCCGTGATTGGAATTGCAGGCTCATTGGGTAAAGAGATTGATGAACTCTACAACGTTGTCGATAGCACCTTTGGCACGGTTCGTTCACCACAACCACTAGAACAAGTTCTGACAGAGGCGGGCGATAATCTGACTCGCACGGCACGCAATATTGCCGCTACTTTGAAAGTCGGCGCACAGATTTTTGGAGAGAAGTAGTATGTCTCTATTTAAGCTTGATAACGTCATCCAAAACTATGCATGGGGTAGTAAAGACTCCATTCACAACCTATTTGGTATCAATAATCCAGAGCACAAGCCACAGGCAGAGATCTGGATGGGTGCTCACCCAAATGGCTGCTCTAGGCTCGATGGTACCGGAGAGCCTCTTGCTGAGGTAATTGAGCACAACAAGCAAGATATTCTTGGTGGCTACACCGCTGCACGTTTTGGGGAGTTGCCTTTCTTATTCAAAGTGCTTGCCGCAGAGATGCCACTCTCTATTCAGGTACACCCTAGTAAACATAAAGCGCAGCAAGGGTTTGAGCGAGAAAACCAACGAGGGATTCCGCTAGATGCCGCGCACAGAAACTATAAAGATTCCAACCATAAGCCTGAATTGGTTTACGCTTTAACCTTTTATAAAGCGATGAATGGATTTCGCCCAATTGCAGACATTATTACTTTGTTTAAAGAGGCCGACATTCCAAGTCTGGCGAAAGAAATTTCCGAGCTAGAAAAGCACGCAGATAGTGCAGCGCTAAAAGAGTTCTTTGCTGCGATTATGTCACTTGAAGGTGAACGTAAAAAGGTGGCACTGGCTGAACTTGGTGAGGCGCACAGACGTCCGGCTAAAACCATGATAGGGCGCGAGGCTCTGCAGTACAGTGCTGAGTTTAAGCGGCATTATCCTGGAGATATCGGCCTATTTTCTCCACTAATGCTTAATACTGTTGAATTAGCACCTGGCGAAGCAATGTTTTTGTACGCCGAAACCCCACATGCATATGTGCAGGGGACTGGTCTGGAGATAATGGCAAGTTCAGACAATGTTTTGCGCGCAGGGCTCACACCAAAACACATTGATGTAACTGAGTTAATAGATAACACCTCATTCAAACCGATTGAACCAGCGGAGATTCGGCTAAAACCAATATATAAAGAGAGTAATAAAGTGAGCTACCCGATCCCAGTTGATGACTTCTGCTTTGAAGTAATGACAGTCGAGATTACCAGCCAAGCACAGTTTGTTCGTAGCGCAGAAATACTGTTTTGTATTGAAGGTGAAGTTGCAATTTCAAGTCAAAATAATCACGTTGTGTTGAGAGCTGGTGAATCAGTATTCGTTAGCAGTAACTCAGTGAAATACGATTATCAAGGGCATGGGAGGATAGCCCGAGCATTCAATTAATTTTCATATGCTTGGAACCTTGATGTGGCCAAAGTAGACACTACTAATTAAACGGCTCCTGCAAACAATACTGAGTAATTGGCTGCCCGACGTGCTTTTTGTCTATTTTAAGACAAATCTCATTTAACTTACTTAAACTAATCCATTGCTCACTAAATTAGCAAATCGCGTAGCACACTTTTGTCCAGAAACTTCTCACGCACCATTTCGTAACTCAGAAATGCCCAGAACCTTCTTAAGGCTCAGAGATTCTGTGCGGAAAGGGATTAAAGTGAGTAACCGTGTATCGGGGGTCTTAGCCTGCATGGCTATTGCAGCACCGTTGGAAATACCTAACTGATGCCGTTGAAGAAGCTATTATACTTATGTTGAAATAGACTGAATTACTAGCTGGCGGTTGTAAGCAGGTTAAGTACGTTTGGATAAAGTATAGTTGCCTTAGCCTAAAAATTTATGCAGTAACTTATGAATTTGACACTTGGTTAAAAGTATTACCATAAGTATTACCGCTCTCTTTGCGAGTTTTTTTATGGATATATATCAGCATCTTAAATAAATAAGTCGGATTCCTCACTCACCGCCAAATTTAAGACCGCAGCAGTTCGCTGCGGTTTTTTTATGTCTAATTTTATCCTGCGACCTGTTATCACCAAGGAAGAGCAACAACAGGTGTGATGACCAGTCGAAGTTGATGCTCTATCCCAAACGCGTCAGGGCTTTCAATGTAGTTCCAGTATTGAAGACCAAACTTGATGGGTTTGCCACCAATGAGAGTCGTCTTAGCGACCCCAATACCAATAGGGAATGACAATTTATTTCCACTGCTCGCTTCGTGATTATAGCTCCAAGTTGGTTGCGCTTGAATTTGCCATCCATCGTCTAGATTCGCGGTATAGAAGTACTGTCCACCAGTAATACTCGCGTCGGCGTCATTGCTTCCGCCAGCGTTCCATTGATGGGTAATTAACGCCCCGATAACCCCCCAGCTTTGTACGTAGGCTAAGGCAAACTCTGGACCGAGTAAGAATTGATCGTTACCCAGTTCATCGCTTGTTGCGGTGGGCAGTGTACCCACTATCCCCCCCACGACAATCATGCCGCTCTCAAAGGTATGACCAACGGCCACATCAAAGCCGATATCACCGAGACCTGCATCTGAATTTTCAAATCTATCGCCCTTGTAATAGGGTTGGTCAAATATTAAAGGTATATTTGGTCTGATAAATAAGTTGGTTCGCTCTGCAATTGGCACAGGGAGAACAGGTTGAAAGCTCAAGCGATACCCGTTCTGACTGTTCGCTGAATTTAAGTCGCCTTGATAGTTCGTCCAATCCAAGTTAAAGGACATCGAGCCAAGCGTTGTGTTTGGGTTGGCTAGCTCTTTAGCTACCTCCTCTACATCTTGCCCCTCGTCGGCTAACACTACGATGGGAAGAGTGACAGCAAAGAAGAATATCGCGCTTAAACTTCGTAATTTAAGGTTTGGCATTTTTTTTCCCTGACGAAAACGTTGGTACATAAACGTTTAGCTATGAAGGATTATTTTGTCAAAGTTGCCTTTATAGAGAAGGGCAGCTCTGGAGCGGCAAAGTCAATAGCTGTGGGTGAGATGAGCGTAAAAGTGATTGTTTTTGAGTCACTTTCTCTTGTCACGTTAGATTTGTCTTATCAATGAGCAAAGATGAGGATCAGGTAGATAGCGTGAAATTATTGGTCTAAGATTTTTGACACGTAACACTTATAGTTCATCTCACACACACGGGATAAAATTATGAAACCACTAGAATCATTCATTAAAAAGGCTACGATCGTCGGCTTTGGCCTTATGTCACCACTTGTTATCGCCGCTAATTATGATGTTGTAATTTTGAACGGCAGAGTTATCGACCCTGAAACAAATTTCGATTCTGTTGCTAATGTCGGGATCAAAGATAATAAGATCACAGCAATAACGACCGATAGTATTTCTGGGGATAAAACTATTGACGCTACAGGTAAAGTTGTTGCCCCTGGATTCATCGACGTCCACGCTCATGGTCAAAACATTGGTGACTACAGAATGCAGGCGATGCAAGGCGTTACCACTATGCTGGAACTCGAATCTGGTGTTCTACCTATCAGTGACTGGTATGCAGGACAAGCTGAAAAAGGCTTACCATTAAACTATGGTGCAGCAGCTGGTTGGACTTACGCTCGTATTGCTACATTTAGTGAGACGGAACCCGAAGCGACCGTTGGCTATTTCCAAAAAGCTCAATCACGTAATGATTGGAAGATGGATATAGCAACACCTGAGCAAGAAAGTAAAATCATCAAGCTGATTGAGCAAGGCCTTGATGAAGGTGGCCTAGGTATCGGTATTAACGCTGGCTATGCACCGGGCCATGGTCAAAAAGAATATTATGCATTGGCTGAATTAGCCGCAGAAAGAGACGTAGCAACCTATACTCACGTTCGCTATGCCAGCAATGCCGAGCCACAAAGCTCGTTTGAAGCCGTTAAAGAATTAGTGGGCAATGCCGCTATCACTGGCGCTCATATGCACTTTTGTCATATTAACAGTACTTCATTAAAAGATATCGAAACCATCTTACCTATGGTCAATAAGGCTCAAGAACAAGGAATCAATGTTACTGTGGGCGCTTACCCTTGGGGCGCAGCAAGTACTGTCGTTGGCGCAGCCATGTTTTCTGGTGAAGGCTGGCGGGAACGTATGGGTTCAACCGCTGAAAACTTTCAGCTAGGTAAAGAACGTATGACAGAAGAACAGTTGAAAGACTACCAAGAAAATAAACCTGGTACTTTTATTGTCTGGCATTTCCTAGACGAGCAAAACCCTAAAGATCTTGCTCTATTAGACGCTTCGATTCTAAATCCTAATGTGTTGATTGAATCTGACGAAATGTTCTGGATGCATATGGACGAAGACGGCCACATTGAAAATTATGCAGGTGACGAGTGGCCATTACCAAAAGATCTATTCTCTCATCCTAGATCAAATGGCACCTTTGCTAAAGTACTCAGAGTCTATGTTCGTGAGCGCGGCTTGTTAACGATGACGGAAGCACTACGTAAAATGACACTGATGCCAGCTCAATTAATAGAAGATTTTGTCCCGCAAATGAAAAATAAAGGACGAATTCAAACCAATATGGACGCAGATATCGTGGTATTCGACCCAGAAACTATCGCTGATGTGGGCACCTACCAAGATCCTAACCACCCAGCCGTAGGCGTACATTGGTTATTGGTTAACGGCAAAATCGTTGTCAACAACACACAACTAGATACAGACGTTAAAGCAGGCGAAGCCATTCGACGTTAATTCACCTAATCAATGATAAATCAGACTATAGAAAGCGATACTCAGGTATCGCTTTTTTATCTCACCTCTTCGATAATTTCTTAAAGTGTCACATATAATACTTTTAAATGAATTTTCTAATTGAGGTAACATTTAGATAGATTTGCCAAAAATATTCGACATAAATCACGTTTTTATCATGTCATTGGGCGTAGTTTATTTATAAAAAGGTGCATAAAAAGGTGCATAAAAAGGTGCATAAAAAGGTGCGTACAAAGGGCTTAACACTCCGTTTGATATAAATCCGTACCTATCTTTACTTCCAAACTTCCAAACTTCCAAACTTCCAACATATTTATATTTTATAGAAGCTAACACTGTTAAGGAAAATTTCAAATATGGACAACAAATCTGAAATCGAACCAAGTAATGATAAAGCGACAAAGTCAGGTGCACCAAAATTACCAGAATTTGAAATAAAAGATTATTCAAAAATCCCTCAACGAACACACAAATATCCTGCATCTGAACGTGCAAAAAAAATTGTTCGAGATTCTATGGCTATTGACAGCCTTTTTTCCGGTCTTTGGCCCTCTCAATGGTCTTCACCTGAAGCACCAGAATTCCATGATGAAATGGACAAGTGCAAAGCCGCTGGATTCAAGGTACTAGCAGCATGTCCTTCCGCAGACTCGTTAGATGCCTCGGTTGAAGGCATTATGAAAGGCGCTCAGTTCTACCTAAGCAAAATGAAAGAACGCCCAGACGACTATATGATGATCCGCACTACCAAAGATATTGATGAAGCGGTAAAACAAAACAAATTGGGTATTTACTTCACTCACCAAGGTACTCAAATATTTGGTGGTGATGTTGATCGCGTAGGACTATGGCGTGAGATGGGCTATGGTTACTGTTTATTGGCATATAATCAACGTAATGATGTGGGTGATGGCTGCTTCGAAATTGAGAACCGTGGTCTAACTGAATATGGAAAAAAACTTGTCGACGCTTATAACCGATACGGTATGCCTGTTGATGTAAGCCATACTGGCGAACGAACCTCCTTAGATGCGATTGAACGCAGTAGCCAACCTGTCATTTCTTCGCATTCAGGTGCGAAAGCCATTGCCGATTATCAGAGAAGCCTTTCTGACGTTGTGATTAAAGGTGTTGCGGCAACCGGTGGGGTTTGCTCAATAAATATGGTGGCTGCCTTTATGGATACATCTAACCCAGATATATTGACGACTGAACAATTATTTCGACATATTGATTATATGGTCAACTTAGTCGGTATAGACCACGTTGGCTTCGGTTCAGACTATATCCCGAACATCAATTTTACAGCGTCTATTATTCAAACACCAATGGGGCAGAACGTATTCCCTGATGGTGGCTATAGTGCCGCTGTAGGAGCAAAAGGGTTTCCTACCCCAGCACCATATCAAATTGTTGCAGCTCTAATTGATACCATGCTTGAAAATGGATACTCAGAAGAAGACTGCAGCAAGTTCTTAGGTGGCAACATGTACCGAGTATTTGATCAAGTCTGGGTATAAGAAGTTTATTAAATTTACTCAATAATTAGCACTTCTAACATCTCGTTTAGAAGTGCTTTTTTAATCGCTTCGAATGAGACTGCAGTTTATGACTGCTCCTAACTTGTTATTGTCCAATTTCGTGCTAATAGGTACCAGAATCTTCCGTGATTGTTAAGTTCGATGAAGGGATAAAGCCTTCGAATCAACCTAAGTATGTTTTGAAAATGAGATTAAAAAGGCTGAAGCAATAAACTGATCAGCCTCTATCAATTTTTTCCATTAAAGGTAACGGCTTCTCATAGACAGAACCTTAAGC
>NZ_JBFRJM010000024.1:0-55173 GCF_041468865.1 Vibrio sp. 10N.286.52.C3
CAATTAGGAAACAAAGCCTCGGCAGTCCGCTCCCATAATGAGTCTAAACGATCATTCACCTTCAATACTTCTTGCTCTCTCAAACTAGACAAATCGATTGATGGTAATGCTTCATATGGATCATTTAGAGAGTCTAACGGCGAAAATCGGATTCTTAAATCGCTTATAACATCTACTCTGTCATAGGGTAAGAACTTATAGAGCATGTGACCTCTGATGTAAGACATAAAATCAAAATACAGCCTACATATTAAAGTGATTGATGAAACATTCAAAGCAAGTTAAATAAAATCAATTAGTTAAACATCACCTCTATTGGGTTAATGGTTAAGTCTAATTACCTCTATGACTCACTGTATAAAATTATGAAATTGGAAACCTAAAAAGCTGTCAACATTCACTCTGAACGTTAGCAGCTTTTAAGTATAGAAATGAATATGGGTGTATAAACCCTACTCAGGCAACAGATAGCGCGTGCTTCTGCCACCAGAACCAGATTTAACTAAGCAGCCATGCTCAATCAAAGCATTCAAATGACGTGTTGCTGTGGCACTGCTCACCTTTGCTACTTTCTGATATTGGCTGGCATTGATACCTTCTGAAAAATCACCATCGAGCATCCTATTCAGCACTTTTACTTGCTCCGCTGTAAGCTTGGTTTGGTCGATGCTGCGCCAATAGTTGGTCTTATATACAGTTTGGTCGACCTCAGCGAAAACCCCTGTAAACGTCTCGTCTAACGTATCTAAGAACCACATCAACCATTCGCTAATATCGAGTCCCCCTTTCTGGGTTCGCTCCAATATCTCGTAGTAATGCTTGCGGTTAGCGAGAATTCCCACCGACATCGCATAGAAGCGTACCGACTGCTGCTCGGCCTGTGCTAACGCCAAGTCGGTCAACAATCGAGTAATACGACCATTACCATCATCTAACGGGTGTAAGGTGATAAACCAAAGGTGAGTGATTGCGGCTCGCAATAGAGGATCGAGTGTGGCGTCGGTAAGTGAATCATTAAACCATTTGATAAATGTATCTAGCTCAGCATCAAGAATGTCTCGGCTAGGCGCTTCAAAATGTACGGTCGGACGGTCAATTCTTCCCGATACCACTTGCATGGGAGTGTCACCTCTTAGCTGACCTCCGATTACAGGGTTAAACATGGTGTAGCCTTGAGGAAACAGTCTATCGTGCCAATGTAAGATCCTATCAAGCGCTAGTGGCTCTGTTAGGTTCTGCACCGCATCCAACATAATTTCAGCTAGGCCATCGGTTTGTTCTGTCGTTGGAAAAGGTCGATCTTCACTGACACCGAGTTTATTGGCTAAAGAAGACCGGACCGAGAAAGCATTAAGCTTTTCTCCCTCAATCGCACTGGAATGGACTATGTTCGCTAATAAGGTGTCGAGCATGGTTTGGGATTGATCTGCCGACTGTGAGGTAATCTTGCCCAATAGAATGCCCTGATTAAGCCGTACTTCTCTTAACCTCACGCCTATTTTCTGATTATCCCAAACAAAGTTTGGCCAATTATCTTGCTGCCAAATCCACATATTACACCCCATGATGCGAAAGTATCACTTATTCAACTCATACTATGAGCTGTTTAAGGCAATTATTCAACTCACATTATGAGCCGAATAATGAGTTAATCGCATCACAGAGGTTGCAAGAGTAACTCCTAACCTACAAAACTATTCACTCACCGCGAACACATCGCAGCGTGAGGCGCAGATGAAGTCATTTTTGTGCAGGCCTTTGATTGAGTGGCTCCACCAAGTGACGGTGACTTTGCCCCACTCCAATAAGATCGAAGGATGGTGGAACTCTTCTTCTGCCAGTTCTGACACTATGTTGCTGAATGCCCATGCTTGCTTGTAGTTCTTAAACTTAAACACTTTCTCAAGCTGCGGGATGCCGTCTCTTTCGATGATCTGCCAGTCTGACAACTCCAACAGTAAAGATTGTTGTTCATCTTCACTTAGGGCAATCGCGTCGATACTGCAGGCTTCGCATTTTTGTTCATTCAACATGTGTTGGTTCCTTGGGTTCAAAAAGTGGTGGTAGTAACCCCGCATCGATGGCGAGATCAGCTTGCTGTAATAGGTTTTCCTGACTGATTTTAAAGAGCTCAGATAGCTCGTCGATCACGTAATATTTCGGCTGCATGATGTCGATACGATAAGGCGTTCTTAAAACCGTTTGCAGATCGAACCGCTCGCGAACGGCCAAATCCCCTCCCAACGCATACATAGTTTCCGCCGGAGACGAGAGAATGCCACCGCCATAGATTTTCAGTTGTTGGCCTTCTTTTACTAAACCGAACTCAACCGTAAACCAATACAAACGGGCAAGATAAGCGCGCTGTTTAGATGTGGCGGCTTGGCCTAGTTTTCCATAATGCTCAGTGAAAGCCGCGAAATCGGCATTAGTGAGCATGGCACAATGGCCGAAAATTTCATGAAAGAAATCAGGTTCTTGTAAGTAATCGAACTCGTCTCGCGTTCTCAGAAATGTCGCAACTGGGAATTTCTTATTGGCGAGCAAATCAAAGAATCGGTCGAAATCGATCAATGCAGGCACAGGCTGAACTTGCCAACCGGTTGTTTCAATTAGCACTTTATTCATCTCTGGCAGCTGGGGAACTCTGTCTAATGGTAGATCCAGCAAGGTCAGACCGTGCAAATAGGCATCGCAAGCGCGGTCACTAATGACGTCCAGTTGCCTTTTCACCAAGTCGTGCCAAATGGCATCTTCTTCGAGGCTCCACTCAACCCATCCCTCTTGGCTCACGGGCTTAGAATGATATTGAGTCATTACACACCTCCTTTCGAATGTCTCACTTTAAGCCTATCTCCACTCCTTATAAGCGCCAATTTGCGCGATTTTTCGAAACAAGCGATCGTGTAACATTTTATTTACACAATTCCACCAAGCGCTTATTTTGCTGAACTTTTGACTTTGTAAAACCTAAATACCAGACTGAAAACGTTAACTTTTTGTTAAAGGTAAAGGAATGCACGAAAGCAATAAGCCCATTTGGCAGCCAAGCGAGCAGCGTATCGCCAATGCCAACTTAACCCGATTCATCGATAGCCTTGAACAGTCTTGGTTAAACCTAGATAGGGACGTAAAAAACTATGCCGAACTCCACCAATGGTCTGTAGTTCAGCCGGAATCGTTTTGGCAAAACGTGTGGCAGTTTTGTGGAGTAGTCGGCTCACAAGACTCTATTAACAAGGCAGAAAGCGAGACCATCAAAGCTCAAGGTGGGAGCCGCTGGCAGCAGCCTAAATCGAACCGTGATGCGGTTTGGTTTCCCAATGCACAAGTAAACTACGCCGAGAACTTGCTGCGTTTGGCACACACCATGCCTGATGAGCTTGCGATTTGGTTTGAGAATGAACGTGGCGAACAACAGAGTTATACATGGGAAACCCTGTGTGAAGCTGTCTCTAGTGTTCAGCAATGGCTTGTCGATAGCGGAGTGAAACAAGGTGATATAGTTGCTGCGTATACTCCCTATCTGCCACAAACCGTGATAGCCATGCTAGCCGCCACCAGCTTAGGCGCGATTTGGACATCGACCTCGCCTGATTTTGGAGTAGAGAGTGTGATTGAGCGATTCGGACAGGTGAAACCTAAGGTGCTGTTCACCTGTGACGGTTACACCTTCAATGGCAAAACGTTCGATATGGCGGGCAAGAACCGTGAAATCATCGAACACTTAAACGAATTAAAACAGGTGTGTGAGATCGGTTATTTGAAACCGAGTAATGACTTAGAGAAGAGCGATTTAGAGAAGAAAAAAGTTGAACATGATGTGTCGATTCTAAGCTGGCACAGCATCATTAATCACTATCAGACAAAACCTCTTCGATTTACTCGTGTCGGCTTCAATGAACCGTTGTTCGTGCTCTATTCCTCCGGTACCACCGGAAAGCCAAAGTGTATTGTTCACTCGGTTGGTGGCACTACCATCAACCACCTAAAAGAGCATCAGCTTCATTGCGATATTAAACCGAGAGATCGCGTGTTCTACTACACCACTTGTGGTTGGATGATGTGGAACTGGCACGTATCTGCGCTCGCGAGCGGTGCTTGTTTGGTGATCTTTGATGGTAGCCCGGTTTATCCGCAACCCAATGTACTGTGGGACTTGGCACAGCGTGCAGACGTATCGACATTTGGCACCTCAGCCAAGTATCTAGAAGCGATTGAGAAGGCAGAACTCTCGCCGATCGACAGTCACTCTCTTCCTCACTTAAGAACACTGTGCTCGACCGGTTCTGTGCTTTATCCAGAACAGTTCGATTACGTCTACAAACACATCAAGCAAGACCTGCATTTAGCCTCAATTTCTGGAGGGACAGATATTTGTGGCTGCTTTGTTTTAGGTAATCCCATCTCGCCAGTGTATCGCGGTGAGTGCCAACAGGCCGGGCTCGGCGTCGACATCAAAGTGTTCAATTCGTCTGGCCACAAGGTTAATCATGAACGTGGCGAACTGGTGTGTACAAACTCCCTACCCAACTTCCCCGCTGGCTTTTGGAATGACACCGGAGAGCGCTATCACAGCACCTATTGGGATAGGTTCGATAATGTGTGGCATCACGGTGATGAAGTCGCACAGAGCGTGCATGGTGGCTACCTGTTCTACGGTCGAGGCGACACCACCCTCAACCCCGGTGGGGTAAGAATTGGGACTGCCGAGATCTACCAGCAAGTGAACACCATTGACGGCATCATCGATTCGATAGCAGTCGGTAAAAACATCGACCGCAATGAACAGGTATGGCTGTTTGTTCAGCTGCAGCAAGGTGTGAGTTTAGATGAAAAGTTACTGACAGCCATCAAAAGCAAACTCAAATCCTCTTGTTCGCCAAGACACGTGCCAAGCCAGATATTTGCGATCAGCGACGTGCCAAAAACACGCTCTGGCAAACTGGTGGAGTTGGCTGTGAAACAGGTGATCAATGGCAAAAATGTAGAAAACCTCGGGGCTATCGCTAACGCCGAGGTTTTGGAAGAGATAAAGAGTGTTGTTTCGCTTTAGTGTTCCTATCTCAAAAAATCCAAACTAGAAGAAAGTAAAGTAACCAGTTATCTATGCGAAACCTGACGAATATCTGAGTTGATGTCATCAATAAGCTGTCTTGCTGATTCATCTCTTTGCTTCACTAATGCAATGAACAGCAAATCAGTAATAATGTTTTGAGCTGTTCGGGATGCTATCGATGAACTTCGGTATTGGCTTTCATCAGCAATCGTATCAAAGGATAAATCCGCGATGCTTCGAAGTTTACTTTTACGAGCGGAGGTAAGAGCGATGACCTTAACACCTTGCTCCTTTGCTGTTTCTGCGGCGATTAACACATCTTTTCTTTCCCCTGAAAACGAAATAACAACTTGGACATCTTGCGGGGTAAGCGTACGGGCTATCGCTATCTGAACGTGACTGTCTTGTTCTGCTAAAGCGGTAATGCCTAATTTCAGCAATTTAAAGCTAAACTCTTTTGCCGTGAGTGCTGAGCCTCCAATACCCACGACTTGCACTCTATTGGCACCATCTAACAGTCGAATAGCTTCCGTGCAGGTATCAAGTGACAGCGCATTGGTTGTCTGGATCATCGCATCGGTTTTTTCTTGCACAAGCTTTTGAGAAATAACGCTGAATGGGTCATCGGCCAGAATATTACTGTGCAGTGGGGTGGTTTGAATGGCGTGCTTTCGACCTATATCCTCCGTCAGCGCTAACTTGAATTCACTGTAGCCTTTAAAACCAATTCGCTGCGTAAATTTCACGATACTTGATTGACTCACGTTGGTCGCTTGCGCCAGTTCTTGGCTTGTCAATGAGGCTGCCTGTTCCACATTTGATGTTATCCAATCCGCAATTTTTCTCGCATTGGCAGAGAGCTGAGTACGACGGCTGACAATTTTATTCACGACTGACACATTTCACCTCGATTATTTTAGAATAAAATATTCCCAATGAGGAATAATTAATATTCAGTTCAAACCGCCAATTAAGTCGGAATGCCTGGGATTTAGTATAAATTTATCACAATTATTCCACCTAAATCACCACTTCAGAATAACTCTAACTGTGATTTTTATCACTCAAACGGAATATTTTATTCTTTAGTATCGCCCTCAGTTTGTATTGGGTAAGAGAACAAGTAATGAAGATCGATTTGAACCGTTTGGTTACAGAGAGCCGCAATCCTGCAAGCGCAGACATTGATAAGCTATCAACAATTGACATGCTAGCCGTCATCAACAAAGAAGACCAACGTGTTGCGTTAGCCGTAGAAGAAGTCCTTCCTCACATTGCAAAAGCCGTTGACGCGATCACAAGTGCTTTTGCAAAAGGTGGCCGATTAATCTACATCGGCGCTGGCACTTCTGGGCGCTTAGGCATTTTAGATGCAAGCGAATGCCCACCGACTTATGGCACGAGCCCTGAACAAGTCATTGGCGTTATTGCTGGCGGGCACCAAGCCATCTTAAAAGCTGTAGAGAACGCGGAAGATGATCCTGCGCTCGCACAAGCAGATTTAAAATCGTTGGCGCTAACAGAGTCAGACGTAGTCGTCGGAATAGCCGCGAGCGGTCGAACTCCATATGTGTTGGGTGGCCTCACCTATGCTCGATTCATCGGAGCGACCACTGTGTCAATTTCATGTAACCCCGGATCTCCAATGGCAAATTCCGAAGACATTGCGATTACTCCAGTTGTCGGCCCTGAAGTGGTGACTGGGTCATCAAGAATGAAGGCCGGTACCGCTCAGAAATTGGTTCTCAATAAGTTGACCAGCGGCGCCATGATCCGCAGTGGGAAAGTGTTTGGAAATTTGATGGTTGATGTAGAGGCGACCAACGCCAAACTCGTCCAACGTCAAATCAACATTGTTATTGAAGCAACCGGAGTTGACAGCAAACACGCTGAATATGCGCTTAACGCTTGTAATAACAACTGCAAAACCGCAATTCTCATGATTTTGGCTGGCATCAGCGCCGAAGAAGCCTGTGCACGACTCAATAAAAGCGGTGGTTTCATCCGAACTGCACTCGCCGACGAATAATTAAATTCAGTTATAAAAGGTAATTCAAATGGCAAAAATAACGCCTACCATGATTGAAGCTTTACTGTTGGCCGTTGGCGGCAGTGGCAACATTCGTAAATGTGGGAACTGCATGACCCGCTTACGTTTAGCCCTCGTAGACATCAATCAAGCGTCTCTGGATACCATCAAGAAAACCCCAGGCGTTCTGGGTGTGGTAGAGAGTGACGAACAACTTCAGATCATTCTTGGGCCAGGTAAAGCGCAACAAGCTTCTGAGCTGATGAACAGCTTGATGCTTGAGCAGCCTGAAGCGACCGTAAAACAAACTAATGCAGAGGAAGATTTGTCTACGGTTGCGGCTGAACAAAAAAAGCAAATGAAAAGCAAGCACACCAGTGGAGTACAGCGATTTCTTAGTAAGTTCGCTACCATCTTTACCCCCTTAATCCCTGGCTTTATCGCGGCGGGTCTGTTGCTTGGTTTTGCAACCTTACTTGAGCAGACCTACATTATCGATCAAGAACCAAGCAAGTCGCTGTTAGACCTTGTTGCCTACATGAAAGTATTTGGTACCGGCCTTTTTGCCTTTTTGAGCATTCTGATTGGCTATAACGCCCAGCAAGCCTTTGGCGGCTCTGGCGTTAACGGGGCGATTCTGGCTTCACTGTTCGTCTTGGGATATGACCCAACCGCCACGTCCGGCGTCTACTCAGGGATGAATGAGTTTTTCGGATTCTCTATCGACCCGCGTGGCAACATCATTGGGGTATTACTCGCGGCAATCACCGGTGCTTACGTAGAGAAACTGGTTCGAAAATACATGCCCGATGACCTCGATATGATCCTAACGTCTGTCGTCACGCTTCTCATTATGGGCGCGGTCACCTACTTGTTGATCATGCCGATTGGTGGCGAGTTGTTCAAAGGCATGTCTTGGTTATTCCTTAACTTAAACGACAACCCATTTGGTGCCGCTTTACTGGCTGGCCTATTTCTTATCTCTGTCGTGTTTGGTATTCACCAAGGGTTTGTTCCTGTCTATTTTGCACTTATGGAAGCGCAAGGCTTTAACTCTCTGTTCCCAATCTTGGCGATGGCGGGTGGCGGTCAGGTCGGCGCGTCAATGGCGTTGTACTTCAAAGCCCAAAAAGACTCTCTTCTTCGCACTCAAGTCAAAGGGGCTATTGTGCCTGGTTTGTTGGGTATAGGTGAGCCGCTGATTTACGGCGTCACACTTCCACGAGTAAAACCGTTTGTTACCGCTTGTATTGGCGGTGCAGCAGGCGGGTTCTTTATTGGATTGGTCTCTTACTTAGGGATGCCAGTCGGTTTAAATACAGTGTTTGGCCCATCGGGTATCGTCGCTGTGCCATTAATGACTTCCAACAGCGGTATTTTTGCAGGGATGGCGGTGTTTGTTATTGGTCTTCTTATTTCGTATGTCGTGGGTTTCTTTGCTACGTACATGTTTGGTTCCAAAAACGTTGATTTAACTTAGGTAAAAGCAGTGATGAAATTGAATAAGATCATTTTGAGTACAGTAGTATTGTCTGTTGTGGGTTGTTCGAGTGGCATGAATAAATTCAGTAATCAAGACCTAGAGCAGTACCAGCAACAACCAGAAAAATACGCTGAAAGCGTCGTAAGTACGATGAATAACAGAGAGTTAATCGGTCAAACATTGATGATGGATTTTCGCTCGTGGGGCAAAGACCCATACACCGATGAAGAGATCCCTGTAACTCGAATTAACCATGACATAAGCTCGATGATCACCGACTACCATATCGGCGGTGTAATTCTATTTCGCCAAAATCTAGTGAATTCGAATCAAATCGTCGAGTTCACTGATGCCTTGCAAGAGGCGAGCAGTAACCTACCTCTTCTCATCGCGACTGACCAAGAAGGCGGTTACGTCACTCGATTGCAGAATGGCACAGAGATGCCAGGAAACATGGCGCTAGCTGCCTCTGGTGACGCGAACAATGCTTACGTTGCTGGCAAGATTCACGGCTCAGAGCTGTCCGCTTTAGGCATTAACTACAACTTCGGCCCTGTGGTTGATGTCAATGTGAACCAGAACAACCCGATCATTGGTGTGCGCTCGTACAGCAGCAATGTTGATGTGATCAATGAAATGTCTACCGCCTACATGGATGGTATTCATGAAGCTGGCGTGATCAGTGCACTGAAGCACTTTCCTGGGCATGGCAACGTGAGCGTCGATTCACACTACGATTTACCAGAAGTCAGCTACTCACGAGAAGAGTGGGAAGCGATCGACCTCGCTCCATTTAAGTACGCGATTGAGCACGGTACCGATTCCATAATGTCAGCGCACGTGACGCTACCAAGCGTGGATGACACTATGATCCAAGCGACCTTAAGTGACAAAGAAATGCTAATCCCTGCAACGTTCTCCAAACCTATTTTGACTGGGGTTTTACGTGACAAAATTGGCTTTGATGGGCTAATTGTGACCGATGCGCTCGATATGGGGGCCATCGCTGACAACTTTGATCGCAACTACGCAGTTCACGCTTCACTTTACGCCGGTGCTGATATTGCTTTGATGCCGCTTCAAATTACCAACCGAGATGAAATCAAACAGTTGGAAAGCCTATTTGTCTACCTAGAAGACAAAATGGAAACCAATCCAGAGTTCCTTGAGCGTATGAAAGAAGCCGCAACTCGCGTTATAAAGAAAAAGCTTCAAATGGGTCTGATTTACCAAACCACAGACAAACAGTTTGCCATCGACTCAGTAGGCTCTGAAGCGAACAAACTTGAAGAGAAAAAGGTCGCTGATGCATCAATCACGCTTATTGAAAACCAAAATAATGTATTGCCTGTCGATCCAAGTGAAGCCAGCAATATCCTAGTTATTTCTGATGAAGATAGCCGCAATGCACTTGTAACCAAGTACCTGAACGTTGTGAAACAAGAGACAGGTAATCACCCAATGTTCATTAGCGAGCAGAAAGCGGCATTAATGGAAGATAACTTAAATGAAAATGAGCTTCGTAGCACCATTGTAAAGTCCGATCTGATTATCATGTCGACATACAACCTAATGGGCCACGCGGCAAATGCTCAGAAAATCGTAGATATCGCGAACGCTGAAGGCAAAAAACTGGTGATGATTTCAACGCGTAATCCTTACGACATTGCCCATGTAGACGGTGTACAAGCGAACATCGCTATTTACGGTATCACAGGGTTCGACGTGACCAACAATGACCGCAATTCACTTGAAGCAAACATTAGCTCTGGTATTCGCACCTTGTTTTTAAACCCTCAAACGGGACTGCCTCTGAACGCACCAACAGGAACTCTTCCAGTAGATGTAAAAAATGACAACGGTGACGTTATTTACCCATTCGGCCATTCAGTGAACTACCAATAATTCGTCCTAGGAATAATAAAAATGATAAATAAAAAGTCTGGAGCTACCCTACTAGCACTGCTTCTACCTAGTCTCGCGCTTGCGACTGAAGACAACGCCGTAAAAGTTGAAACGGAAGAGCTAACCCAAAACTTTACCTCTGAGTGGAACGTTGCGTCGAACATTTACATGGAAATGGAAAAGTTTGAAGGGCACAGAGACCCTGATGGCAATGCAGTGATAGACAAACTCACCCCAGTCGCACAGCTATTCATTAATAGCCCTAACTCCAAATGGAGCTATTTTCTTGAACATAAAGTGGCGCGCCGTTCGATCACTGAGGATCTAAATAACACAGATAACTCGTTTCAACGAAACCGTACTCAGATTGGTGCGACTCGTAACTTAGTTCGCAACGATGATGTGGTCTTTAATCTGAACGCTACATACCGAAAAGAATCTAACGACTCTGCACCGGGAACAGATGCTCGTGGCAGCCACAACCTGTACTGGATAATGCCTAGTGGTGAGTTTAAGATCACCGATAAACTCTCATTCTCTTACTGGGATGCGTTTTACTACTATGATCGCTTCGTAGGAGAGAACGATTACGAGTGGGAAGCGGAGCATGGTTTTGCGTATAAACACAGTGATAGTTTCACAGCAAAAGTCTACCTATACACCGATTGGACTTGGGATAACGACCAAAACAAGAACTGGGAACAAAACCAGATTCGTGGGTACTTCCCAACTAAAATTAATGACAAATGGAGCGTGATGCCTTATTTCCGCTACTTCATCAACGAGAAAATCTATGATGCGTCAAACAACTACAACGTCGTCAATGAGACAGACGACGGGCTGCGTTTAGGTTTGAATATCGACTATAAACTGAGCCCTAAATCAACGTTGTGGGTAGGTATGGCTTACGAAGAAACCAAGTGGGATGAGTCTAAGTCTGCGGGCCTAACCAGTGGTTCAGACAACAGCCAGAAATTCTATCTAGCTCAAGCGGGTTGGAAGTATAAGTGGTAACAGCTTGATTATATTTTCGATGTAACAACATACCAACCGGAGGCGCGTTCTCCGGTTGGTATACTAATGATCATGACTTCTCCCGTTTCATTGATACTAATCTGCACCAATAAAACTGCACACTCAATCAAGCGACTTTCCAATACGTGAAGATATTCGTATATTGCTAAATGAGCAATCAGGCTAGAACAGAATAGTCCAAAAACGGTTTTGGTAGCGTAAGGGAAAAGTATTTGCGTTTACATCAGTGAATCTACATGGAATCATTCGCATCCGCTTGATTCTCTGGCATCGCCTCAATAAAAGCAGGTAACTGATTGCACGCTTCGACAATTGAGTTAATCAGCGGATAAGGCGACATATCAACGCCAAAGCGCAGCGCATTATACACCTGTGGCACCAAGCAAATATCGACAATGCATGGTGAATCGGTGAGGCTATAAACTGAATCAGCGTATGTTTGACGATGCTTAGAAAGCTTCTCTTCTAATGCCGAAAAACCTTGGCTCATCCAATAGTGAAGCCAGTCTATTTTCGCCTCTTGCTCACACGACAACTCTCGCTCCAAATACTGCAACACACGAAGGTTATTGAGAGGGTGAATTTCTATCGCAATATCCTGCGCCATTGCCAACGCTTGATAGCGCAATGGTGTTTGCTCGGGAATCAACAAGGAGTCTGGGCTGCTCTCACATAAATATCTTTCATCCAAGTATTGCAAAATAGTCAGCGACTGATTGAGTTTAACTTCACCATCCACCAGCACCGGCACTAATTCACTGGCATTGAGCTCGCGATATTGTGGATCATGCTGCTCGCCGCCATTACGCACCAAATGCACCGATTTAGACTCATAGTTGAGTTGCTTTAGGTTCAATCCAATACGCACCCGATAGGCGGCCGAAGAGCGCCAGTAACCATAAAGTGTCATGTTCTGATTCATACAATGATCTCGCTCGAGCTGAATCTTTATAATATGGGCTATAACGCTCGATATTGGCTAACTTTTTGGTCAATCGCACCAAAAATGGAATCACCCGCCGTATCAAACATCTCTAGGCGAATCGAGTCGCCAAACGACATGAATTGAGTCGAAGGTTTGCCATCGCGAATCGTCTCAATCATGCGCACCTCGGCAATGCATGAATAGCCCACGCCGCCCTCGGCAATTGAGGTGCCGTGGTCAGTGCCTTGCTTATTCGATACCGTGCCTGAACCTATGATCGCGCCTGCCGATAATGGTCGAGTTTTAGCTGCATGCACAACCAACTCTGCAAAATTGAAGGTCATATCTACACCGGCATTCGGACAACCAAAAGGCTGGTCGTTGTAGGTCGATATCAACGGTAAATGTACCTTACTGCCTTTCCATTGCTCGCCAAGCTCATCAGGTGTTACCGCAACCGGAGAGAACGCCGAAGAAGGCTTAGATTGGAAGAAGCCAAAGCCCTTGGCGAGCTCTGCCGGAATTAAGCCGCGCAGCGACACATCATTCACTAACATCAGCAGACGAATCGAATCATGCGCCTGCTTAGCACTAGCGCCCATAGGCACATCACCGGTGACAATCGCAACCTCACCTTCGAAATCGATGCCCCACTCGTCGCTGGCAAATTCGATATTGTCACAAGGGCCGATAAACGCATCTGAGCCGCCTTGATACATTAATGGATCAACCCAGAAGCTTTCTGGCATTTCAGCACCACGCGCCTTACGCACCAGTTCAACATGGTTTACATAAGCACTGCCATCCGCCCATTGATATGCGCGTGGCAGAGGTGATTCACAATACTGAGATGCAAACACTTCACTGCCAGTCACATGCCCGTTGTTTAACGAGGTGTATAACTCTTGTAACTGAGAAGCCACGCTGTCCCAGTTATCCAATGCTACCTGCATGGTTGGCGCTAGATGCATCGCATGGAAAATTTCGGTGGCAGCTACACATTGTTTAAGATCTTTACTTACGACCATCAATAGACCGTCGCGAGTGCCATTTTTCTTGGTTGCTAATTTCATCCTTGTCCCTTACTTCTTATCGTCAGCCATGGTTTGAGAACCTGTCTCTTGCAAACCCGTGTCTTGCCAACTGTAGACATATTCTTTGTTCTCAACGCTATCGAGTTCATCAGAGAACTGCAGCGCGTGGCGAGTATCGATCATCACCGCGACTTCATCAGTGAACTTTTTCTTATACGCTTGCCCTGCCTTAAAGGCTTTTGGGTGAGGCCCATGCGTAAACCCAGCCGGATGGAAGGTCACCATGCCCGCCTCAATGTTATCGCGACTGAAGAAGTCACCTGCGTGATAGAACAGCACTTCGTCGTAATCATCGTTGTTGTGGTAGAACGGCACTTTTAACGCCCCAGGATCGCTCTCAATCGGGCGTGGCACAAAGGTGCACACCACAAAGCCTGCGCCAACAAAAGTCGTGTGTGCAGACGGTGGCAAGTGGTAGCGATGTGACATCAGCGGTCTGATATCGCGCCAGTTCACTTTCACCACAGCCAAGTCACCATGCCAGCCAATCGCGTCTAAAGGATTGAACGGATAAGTGATCACGCTGACTTTGTCGTGGCGTTTTACCTGAACTTGAGTTTGATCTTCTGAATACTGAGCGCGGAATTGATCGTTGATCGATGGTATTTCAAGAACCGCTGGATCAAACACCGCGTGATTGCCGACCATGCCTTTCTCTGGCAAGGAGTAAGCCGCGTCTGTGTTCTCAATCATCAAGATAAACATCGGCTCGCTTGGCTCTAAACGCCAGTTGGTCGAGCGCGGGATCATCACGTAATCCCCTTCACTCACCTCTAGATGACCATAGTCACAATAGAGATCGGCGCTGCCTTGATGAATGAACAGCAGCTCATCACCGTCGGAATTACGCACCAAGAAATCCATCTTCTCGTCCATGCGCCACACACGAATTTTGCAGTCCGCATTATGCAAAAGATGAGGCACAGCCCAAGGCGTTATCTGGCTGGCTTTTTCCACCAGCGTGAAATCAAAAGCGCGAGGGCGCAGATCACCCTCCCACTCCGACCAACCTGTTGGGGCATGTTGGTGATGAAAGTGAGCCGCTGGGCCGAAGAACCCACTTCGGCCCGCCTCTCGCTCATAAATTGCCTCTTCGGGAAAATCGGCGTGCGCTTGTTTAGAGCACACACCCTCCCGATGAGGAAACGAGATCCATTTATGCATCGTCTAATACTCCTCGACGAATCTGGTCCTCTTCAATCGATTCAAACAGCGCTTTGAAGTTACCTTCGCCAAAGCCTTCATTACCTTTACGCTGAATGATTTCAAAGAACACAGGCCCGATTACCGTCTGTGTGAAAATTTGCAGCAAGATGCCGTCTTTGGTCGGCGCACCATCAATCAGAACGCGTAGGTCACGCAACAGATCGGTATCTTCCCGGTGGCCTTTTACACGATCGTCAACTTTCTCATAGTAGGTATCTGGGGTTGGCATAAAGTCCATGCCGCGATCACGCAGGGTTTTCACCGTTTTGTAGATGTCATCCGTAGCAAGCGCGATGTGTTGGATACCTTCGCCGTTGTATTCACGAATGAACTCTTCAATTTGTGATTTGTCGTCGGAAGACTCATTGATTGGAATACGGATCTTGCCACATGGTGAGGTCATGGCACGGCTCACAAGGCCTGTCAGCTTACCTTCAATGTCGAAGTAGCGAATCTCACGAAAGTTACCGATACGCTCATAAAAACCAGACCACAGATCCATATTGCCTTGTTTCACGTTGTGCGTGAGGTGATCGATCTCATAAAGGCCTACGTCGGCTTTCGCCATGCGCTCTTGCGCGTCATCATAGAATCGGAAATCAACGTCGTAGATGCTCTGCTTGCCGTAACGGTCTACGAAATAAAGCAAACTTTCACCAATACCGTAAATAGCAGGAATGCTCAGCTCCATTGGCCCGATTTCTGTCTTGTACTCTTCACCACCACCGCTAGACGCCTGCGTCATTGCCGTGGTTGCATCGTTAACACGAAACGCCATGCCACACACCGATGGGCCGTGAACTTTAGCGAACGCTTCCGCTTGGCTGTGTGGTTGTTCATTGACGATAAAATTGATATCACCTTGTCGATACAGCCAAGCTTCTTTTGAGCGGTGCTTGGCTATCTCAGCAAAACCAAGTGACACAAACAGCGCTTTAAGTTGCTCTATTCCCTTGTGGTCAACGGCCGTGTATTCAACAAACTCGAATCCATCCGTGCCAAGCGGGTTGTATGTATCCACCATGAACTTCCTCCTTGTACCTATTGGTTTTGTGTTGTGTATTTTTTGTCCTTAATTAAATTTGGCCCACAAGCCGAGATAATGGAATGGGTGGAGGAAAATGGGCAATTTCGATGAAACCCTGTCAGTTTGTAAAATATTTGTTACACACAAACCATCGAGACAAGAAAGTGAGTGCTATCAAGGGATTGAAAGGTGGTGGTTTGATTTACAGAAGAAGAAGGAATGTTATTGAATTGTTACATTTGAGCTTTATGGGCTAAAGCAGAAAGAGATAAGTGTATGTTGAACGTAAAAAGAGCATCACAAAACAGGTGATACTCTTTTAAAAAGCTTCATATCCCAATGGTATTCTCATAGGGTGAGCCATCAACTCTAACCCATTACTTTAATGGTTGATGATTGATGGTTGATGGTCAAATAGAGGTTGTTTATCTCGTGAGAACGTCATCAATTTAGGTAATCACAGAACGAGATTTTTTCAAGCGAACTGAAAGCACGGACATCAAACTGATAAGCACCAATAACCCGGTACCGGCACCACTACGTTCAACATCTTCAGCGCTATCATCACTTCTTTCAGCAATGTCTTCACTTGTTGCTCCAGATATCGGGATAAGTTTCACAGCCACCACCCTCTCGTCACCTACTCCATCATTACAATATGCAAAGTGCGCGGTTGAATCATAAGCCATAGAAGAGGAGCTACTTTCACTCGCAAAACATTGTATTGCCGTCCCTGAGATAACACCCGCATCATTAATGTCGGTTGCGTCCAATATTCTAAAGTGGTTGTTGGCATCACTGTCGTCACCACCGTTAGTTAGGTCGTCTAACCACCAAGCTTGATCATTATATCTTGCACGTCTATCAGCATCGGTACCAATGTCGTTGTAAGGGAAAATGAAGCCGCGATGCCTCCTTTCATGGCCGTCTACTTCAGAGTGAGTTTCTGCGTCAACATAGCCAACAATTTCATTGTAATTATTGATCTCACTTGCTTTTCCTTCTGCACTATCAAAGAAAATGTCTTCACCTAAACTTGCGAAGAATGTAGCTGTTGGCGTTGTGTCATTCGCATCAGCGACAAACATACGATTGTCAGACACACGATCCGACGGATAATCACCATCTCGTTTTGCATAACCAATAACCATCATGTTTTCATTAATATCTGTTGCGACAGAATTACTGTGAATGTATGAATCACTCACTTCTACCGTCGCATTAGCGATAAATGTCGTCGTCCAAGCATTTTCCGAAACGCTGAAATTTGACGTACTGCTTGGCCTAAACACAGCAGCCTGCATAAAAAAGTTATCAGAATCATCTAGCTCCGTATTGTAACCGACTAAAACAGGATAAGAGCTATATGTCCCTCTAGATGAAATCGTTGCAGCCCTCACACTCGCCTGTGCTGAAGCTTCATCATCGTTGTAAGAGTAATAGGTCGAACTGGTTTCCCAATCAGATACTGAGAAACGGTTCCCATCATCATTGGGGCCATTCGCATCGGTTATATTCCAGACAAAAGCTCGATTAGCAAAAGCAAAGTTCTGACACTCTGGATATAAAGCAGGCTCAATATCTTCATCGATACAATTATCTAGATCCTCTGCATCACTGTCGGATGTGTACGGAGAGTCATAATCTTTATACTCATCACTGTAATAAAAAGTCGCAACGGACGCGCTTCCGACCACATAGCTTTCCCCTCCATAACTGAAAGAATCAAAAGCCATCGTTCTTCCCATTTGGGAGATTATATTCGCTTCGCCGTCAGCATCGCTGATCGTAATGCTGGTATCGGCTTCAGGTTGGAGAACCGTAAATTCAGTGCCTGTATCGTAGTAACCACGCTGCCTATACAACTGAATATATTGGTTGTTATAACTGTAGTAACCACTGCTGGTGTTACCAAGAACAAAACCATTCTCGTCAACTTTAGTGATGACCTTCTCCTCTGTTCCATCAACAAAGGAATAACTATAACTGCTCACATCAGGTGGGTTGCTGCCAACATCTGGGATCTCGCTTAGCGAAGAAGAATCATAAAAAGCCGTGGAATTGGTCTGATAGCTCAGCCCGTAATACGCATCACGCTCATTTTTCAAGCCTCCAATGCCCGCATCATCATCGCCATACCACAATAAAGAACTCCAAGCTTCACAAGTCGCGTAGCCAAGTTCGCTCGTGCAGTAGCTATAGATATCGTCATAATCCAAATAGTAGAACGTGTTATCGATACCAAAGGGGACCTCCTCTTTAAAGGAAAAACCTGGTTCTGCATTTTGAGCTTCCCCTGCGAATGCGTAGTCGGTGTCACCACAACTGGTACTAAAGCAATCCGTTGTACCAAGCTCTGGTTCAACTGCGACCCCATACACCGATTCAGTTTCTACTGGTGATTCCTCCAAAACCACCCTATAAAGAGCAGCGTTACTATAAGAAGCAACCAACAACGTAGAAGAGACAACGACTGATTTTTTTACCATTGCCTTCATTCTACGGCTCCTAAAAAATAATCCATTTCAATACCAACGATAGCTTTCTGCCTTTATTGCTAAAGGCATTAAATTCATGAGTTCAATAATGGACTAGGATAAAAATAGAAAATGTGGAAACTATGTAGAAACAATGGAGGTTTAAACAACCTGACTTGATGGGCTGATGAACTGATGCCCTATTAAAGTTAAACGCTAACTTTCATCTCCTAGATTTATCCATTTTCTCTGCTAATTTGATCGCTAACCTATTTGCGTCAAAGAAATACACTTATATTTGGTTACGAATAGGAATTAAATTATGAAAAAAATCACGACAGCATTACTTTTACTGACATCGACATTCGCGCTTCAAGCGTGTGCTGAAAGCCGTGAAGGTCCAAGAGAAATGCCAAGTTTTGAAGAAATGGATGCAAACGGTGATGGCGAGTTACAATTAGAAGAGCTCAGAGGTCCACTCGCCGATGACTTTGATAAACTAGACGCAGATGGAAGCGGTGGTCTATCGGAAGAGGAAGTTCCGCCACCACCACCAAGACGTCAATAATGGTTAGAGGGTTATCCTAAAATAGTGATAATTCAATGCGAGCTGATGGGGTATAGCACCCTGTCAGCTCGCTATTCATTTCTAACAAAAGAGTGCTTATACATGGCCTAAGATGAATAAAGAAATCAATGTCCATATTTCCCACACGATCGAGGGCTAATATTGGTTTATCTCATTTTATTGTCTTAACTCACTCTATCGTCTTAATTCACTTTAATTTCTGGAGAGAACGTGCGCATATCAATTTTCACCAAACTGTTTGTTTCAATACTAATGGTGTGCGTGACCATGCTCTTTGTACTGACCTATTTTATTAACTCCAGTTTTCAAAGAGGGCTCCAAGATTTCACAAATAATAATGAGATTGCCCTAGCTCAAGAACTCGCCAATAACTTAAAGCAATATTACTCACCTTCCGAAAAGTGGAGGCGGCTAGAGCGTGAACCACATTTAATCGCCAGTAGCATTGGCGGCCCCTCACGACCACATCCTCGTGACAGACACCCATCGCCACCACCATTAAGAGAGCCGGAAGCGCCAGGCCTTCAACCTATTTGGCAACGACTCAACATTTTAGATCAAGACGGGCGAGCCATAATTGGACCGCCTGAAAACCTACATCACCTTGAAGATGGTCAGCATCAAGCGCTAGTCGAAATAACACTGGATGATCAAGTTATTGGGTATATCTCCATCGTCCAGATGGATGAAATATCAGGGCCTTTAGCAGAAAGCTTTTTCAAACAACAAACGACGCATGTAAGCACTATCGCATCGATTACCGTGTTACTTTCATTCCTTATCTCTTTGTTTCTTGTTAGGCGATTTTTGAAACCATTGCGTGCTTTGTCGAAAGGTGCCAAATCTATCGAAAATGGCGATCTCGATTTCTACATTAAAAAAAGCGGCAATGATGAATTGTCTGATCTCATCGGAATATTCAACGGTGTTGTCGAGACACTAAGAAAACAGAAAACACTTAGAGAACAGTGGTTATCAGATATTTCACATGAACTTAGAACGCCTATCACCGTGCTTAGAAGTGAACTAGAGGCGCTACAAGACGGTATTCGATCACCTGAACCAAAATACATCGACTCGTTACATCAACAAATCATCACGTTGGGTCAACTCGTTGAGGATCTTCACCAACTCTCCCTGTATGACATCGGATTTAACCTCAATGTTAAAAACAACGTTGATATACATAAACTGATTGATTCTGTGATCGTTCAAAACTCGATCCGTTTAGAACAAAAAAACATCACATTAACAAAGCACTATGACCATTCAGCCCCACTGTTTACCTCGTGTGATGAGAGATTACTGACACAACTGTTTGTGAATCTGTTGGAAAATAGCGCACGATACACTAGCGATAATGGGCATGTATCGATAGATGTTACCGACATTAGTGATAGTATTATTATCAACGTTGAAGACAGTGATCCAGGTGTACCTGATGCATCACTTCCGCGTTTGTTTGAGAGGCTTTACCGCGTTGATAAATCGCGCAGTCGATCAAGTGGCGGTTCTGGGCTTGGCTTATCTATCTGTAAAAATATCGTTGAAGCGCACCAAGGACACATTACTGCCGACCACTCAGAATTGGGTGGACTACGAATCATCATAGCGTTACCAAAGGAAATAAAATCGTGATTTTAGTCGTCGAAGATGAGCCTGCATTAGCAAGTGTACTGTGTGAGTACTTAGAGCACTCTGGCCTTGAAAGTCATCATATTATCGATGGTAACCTTGTCATTGACTGGGTAAAGCAAGCATCGCCTAAACTCATTATTCTCGACCTCATGCTACCCAATCGAGACGGGTTGGATATTTATCGAGAGCTGAGAACGTTCAGTGACATCCCAGTGGTTATGGCGACAGCCAAGGTCGAAGAGATTGATCGACTCGTTGGGCTTGAACTGGGTGCAGATGATTATATATGTAAGCCGTACAGCCCGAGAGAAGTGGTTGTGAGGGTGAAAAATATTTTGCGCCGTTCCAACAAGCCCCAAGCCACGTCAACAACGAACGCCATTGATATTGATGAATTGAGTATGACCGCCGTCCTATGTGGTATTAAGCTAAGTTTAACGCCAGCTGAGTTTCGGCTTTTGCACCTTCTCTATCAAAATGTTGGCCGCATTTATAGTCGCGATCAATTGATTGATAAAATCTACGACGATAGAAGAGTGGTCAGTGATCGCACTATCGATAGCCATATTAAAAACTTACGCAAAAAAATGGTCTCGATAAATGAAAAATGTGACTACATTAAATCCATTTACGGGATAGGTTACAAACTAGAAATAGAATAATACGAATCAAAAAGCCGCTGTAGTCAGCGGCTTGATGAGTTCTAGAACGAACCTAATTCGAATATCAGAATCGCGTTAATCCCAGTTGAGAATCGACCAATTCGGTTGATCGGCCAGTGCTTTCAAACGCGGACATGGGTTCACCAGATAGGCAAAGTCAGCGTGTTCACACAAAGGTAAGTCGTTGATTGAATCCGTATAAAAGTGAATGTCTGAGTAGTTGGTTTCTTGATTGTCTAACCACTCTTTTAAACGCGCTACTTTGCCTTCACGGTAGCTTGGTACACCTGAGATTTGAGAAGTAAAACGACCTTGGTTTTCAATCAAATCAATACCGAGTGCGTTCTCAATACCAATCTTACGGCCGACCGCTTCCACTAAGAAAGTGACGCTGGCAGAGATGATCAACATATCGATATCATCATTCTCTAGCTGCTCAATCAAAGGTTTCGACTGTTTGAACTGCCTAGGTAAAATATGCTGCTCGACACACTCTTCGACCAAGGCGGTGACTTGCTCTGTTGGCATATCCGCCAGTGGCTGCATAGCGAACGTGAGGTAATCTTCCATGTTCAGCTTACCTTCCGAATACTGGCCCATTAAGCGCTTATCTTCTTCAATAAAGTTGGGGGCAGTGGCAATGCCCTTTTCAACCAAGAACTCATTCCAGAGCATCGCTGCATCGGCATTGATCAGCGTTTCGTCCATATCAAATACATACAAAGGTTTGAACATCTTAGGCTCTCACAGGTTGAATTTCGTTTAGGTTAAATAGGAGTTCAAGTTGGCTGCCGTTTGCCAACAGTCGCTCAGAGGAGCGGTTAAGTAAATCGACGGTTAATTCACATTCATCAACGTCCACTTGGTAGCGAATCACGTTACCCAGCAGCTGGTGGTTGCGAATGGTGCCCGTTTTCGGCGCGGAGATATGCTCGCCATACTGTCGGCCTTGCTCTTTAACGTAGATAGATTCAGGGCGAATCGCCACTTTCCATTCGGTTTCAATATTAAACAGTTGTTTAGCCTTGTTCGCTTGCACCAGATTGTAGTGCCCCATGAAGCCAGCAACAAACTCATTGGCAGGTTGAGTGTAGATCTCTTCGGGTGTGCCTGCTTGTACGATCTCACCTTTATTCATCAAGAAGATGCGGTCAGACATGATCATCGCCTCTTCTTGATCGTGGGTCACGAAGATCGTGGTCAGGTTCATCTCTTTTTGAATATCTCGGATCTGTTGGCGTAGGTGCTTTCGGATCTTCGCATCCAACGCTGAAAGTGGCTCATCGAGCAATAGAATACGCGGCTTGACCACCAAGGCTCTAGCTAAGGCGACTCGCTGACGCTGTCCGCCCGATAGCTGATGCGGGTAGAATTTCTCTTTGCCCGTTAAATCCACCAGCCCAATCACTTTCGCGACTTCGCGTTTAATCTCGTCAGCAGCAAGCTTTTTCATCTTGAGGCCAAACGCAATGTTGCCCTCAACCGTCATGTTCGGGAACAGTGCATAAGATTGAAACACCATGCCGATGCCACGCTGTTGTGGCACTTGGTGAGTAATCTCTTCGCCGTTCACCCAGATCTCGCCACCATCAACAGGATTCAGGCCTGCCAAGCTGCGCAGTAGAGTTGATTTACCACAGCCACTTGGGCCAAGCAGAGTAATAAATTCGCCCTTCTCGATGGAAAATTCAATACCTTCAAACACCGTGTTGTCACCAAAGCTCTTGGTGAGGTTTTTTGCATTTACATAGCTCATTATTTTGTTCCCTGGCTGAAACGACTTGCCAACCAAGTCAGTAAGAAAATAAACAGGAAGTACGTCATCACTAGGGCTGACGTGAAGTGGCCGCTGGTTTGACGCATGTTGTATAGGTAGATTTGCAGCGTCTCGTAACGTGTACCCACCAAGATGTTGGCGAACACGAACTCGCCCAATAGGAACGAGAACGACAAGAACAGCGACGCCATTAAGCCTTTCTTAAGGTTTGGCAGAATAATCAACAAGAACGCCTTGGTGGTGCTTGCACCGAGCAGGTGAGCAGCGTCCATCAAGTCATGCAAGTTGATTGCTTCAAAGCTGTTGGCAATCGCGCGGTACATGAATGGCAGCGCGATGGTGAAGTAAGTACCAATCAAAATCCACGGCGTGCCTATCAGTGAGATTTCGCTGTCTGCATACAGCTGAAGCAAGCCGACTGACGACACTACTGGCGGCACCGCGAACGGCAATAAAATCAGGATATTCATCACCTTGTCGAGTTTCGGGAAATAGTAAAACACAACGAAAATCGCAGGCAGAACCAACACCACACTCAATGACAGCGCCGCCACACAGATAAACAGGGAACGACCAAAGGCTTGTAAGAAGCGAGGATCGGTCAGCAGGTTGATATACCAATCTAACGTGAAGCCATCCGGCAGGATCGTTGCGCCCCAACGAGAAGAGATCGAGTAAATAAAGGTCGCTAAGATCGGGATCATCATGATGCCGACAATCGAATAGACAACCGTTTTATGAAAACGAGTATTGACGGTGTTCATTACTTTCTCTTCCCTGCGTAGCTTTTGCTGATCAGCCATTGGTTAATCACGGTGATGAAGGCCAGCATCGCCATCAGAATCACTGAAATTGCCGCAGCTAGGTTTGGTTCTAAGAACAAGTCGCCCGATACCAAGCTCGCGATTCGAATCGTAATCACGTTGTAGTTGCCCGAGGTCAACGCATACACGCTCGCGTAGGCGCCAATCGCATTTGCAATCAAGATGATGAAGGTGCCGAACAAGGCAGGAGACAGCACAGGCAGCGCTATTTTGGTCCAGTACTGCCAAGTTTTCGCACCAAGCAATGCCGAAGCTGCTTGCCAATTGTCACTCAAGGCATCAAACGCTGGATACAGCAATAAAACCGCTAACGGGATCTGGAAGTAGATGTAAATCGCTAGCAAACCCCACTTACCGTACAAGTCAAAATCACCCAGTAATCCATACTGCTTGAGCAATAAGGTGATCGCACCATTAGTGCCCAAGATGATGATGAAGGCGAACGACAAAGGCACACCAGAGTAGTTGCTGCTCATGTTTGTAAACGCAATCACCGCATCGCGGATTTTAGAATCAACGCGGCGCAATGAAGAAACGAGCAGAGTCGCAATCGCTAAGCCAACAATGCTCGACCAAATCGACAGCCATAAACTGTTACCGAAGGCCTGCATCATGAAGGCAGAGTCGAATATTTCAGAATAGTTTTCGAGAGAGAGCTCATCATCATAGAAGAAGCTGTTGATCAGCACCCAAACCATAGGTGCCAGTTGGAACAAGTAGAAAAACAGCGCGAAAGGCGCAAGCCACAAAGCGGGCTTGAAGCGTTGAAACAAAGATTTGGTTTTGGGTTGAAGCGCAGAGCCATCGCTCTGCGTAATTACAGAACTGCTCATAAGGCCAACAATTCCTGAGTGTAAGATTTATCGTGTTCAAGGTTGAGTAACTGACAGACGCTGCCGCAGATATCGGTCTGTTTCACTGAACAGGCTTGGTGTGTGAACTTATCGCCAATCACAAAGAATGGCACTTCACGCTCTTCAGGCAGAATGCCACCGTGAGACAAGTCATTGTTCATGCCGTGGTCACTGGTGATGATCACTTGATAACCATCGTCTACCCATTTCTCAAGATAGTTTGATAGGTAAATATCCACGCCACGAGCACTATTACGGTACTGGCGAGAATCCAGCCCATGCTTGTGTCCCATGTCGTCAATGTTCATTGGGTGAATCAGTAAAAAATCAGGCTGATGAGTCACGCGCAAGTGCTCTGCATCCAAGAACAAGGCTTCATCTGGGTAGTGGTCCCAATGGTAGAAACAGCCGTGTTGAATGTTCATGGTCTCATCGTTGGTAAAACGGTCACGCACAGCGTCAAACGGCGCTCGGTTATACAGCTCACTCACCCAATGATATGCCGCAGCAGCCGTCACTTTGCCCTGCGATTTAGCCAAGCTAAAGATCGACTCGTGATTCGATAAACGCACGATTTGGTTGTTAACGATGCCACTCTCGACAGGGCGAACCCCAGTTAAAATGCACTCATACAGCGGGCGTGACATAGATGGCAGCTCACATTGCACAGGGTAAAGCGTGGCGCGCAGCTTGTTTTTTTGCGCGCTCATGATTTGCGAAGTGCCCTGTTTTGTCTGCAAATTGCTTAGTTCTAGAAGGCCGTTCAGGTAGCCCATGCAATCACGGGCTACCTGATAGTTCAGTCCATCTAGAACAACAAGGATAACCTTATTGCTCATGGTCTATTCTCTATTGCTTGTTTCTATAAGCCACCCGTTATAGGTGGCGTGTTAAGCGGGGTTATTGCTGGTGAATCAATACGCTTTCTTGCCATTGACGTGGCAGACGACGTGCTGATTTTTCCCATGCTGAGAAGTCAGATACTGGGTGCACATTGCTGTATTCTTCGTTCGAGATCAGCTTGTCTTGTACTGATTGAGGTAGCGTAACGCTGCTACGGATTGGGCGCGCGTAACCTTCTGCTAGGTTGATTTGGCCTTGGTCGCTGAAGATGTATTCACGAGCCAACTTCGCCGCGTTCGGGTTTTGTGCGTATTTATTAATGATGGTGGTGTAACCAGAAATCACTGAGCCATCTTGTGGAATGCTGACGGTAAAGCGCTCACGGTCAATCTTGTCGCGGTAGTTCAGTGCGTTGAAGTCCCACATGATTGCCACTTCCACTTCGCCTTTTTCAAGATTCGCGATGCTTGGGTCGGTGTAAGACAGACGGCCTTGCTTCGCTAATTCACCAAAGAATTTAATCGCTGGTTTCAGGTTCGACTCGTCACCGCCATTAGCAAATGCTGCCGCTAAAATCGCGTTGTTTGCTTGCGCGGCTACGCCGACATCGCCCACTGTGACTTTGTAGTCGCCTTCTAGTAGGTCACTCCAAGTTTTCGGCGCATCTTCAACAAGGTTGTTGTTTGAAATGAACGAGATAGTACCTGTGTAAGCCAGAGCCCAGTGACCATCTTTGTCTTTTGCCCAGTCTGGAATGTCATTCCAAGTGGTTGGTTTGTATGGCTGAGTGACGTTTTTCTTTACGGCCACACGTGCGAATGCGAAACCCACATCACCAATATCAGCGGTTGCGTTTTTCTTCTCTGCTTCAAATTTCGAGATCTCTTGCGCCGAGCTCATATCGGTATCCTGATGCTTCAAACCGTAGTTTGCTTTCAGGTCAGTCCATGTGCCTTTCCAGTTTGCCCAACTGTCTGGCATACCCACACTGTAAACTGCACCCTCTTTTTGAGCGGCTTCAATCAGTGACTCAAGATCAGCATCCTTCGCCATCGCTGGCATTGAAAGTGTTGCCGTAAGTCCTGTTACACCAATCAATTTAGCGGTTGTGCCTATCAATTTTGCAGGTGAACCGATTAATTTAGCTGGCGATACAGTTGAACGGCTAAGCAAAGTTTTCATTGTCTCTATCCTTCTGGACTAGGTCAGTAAGTTCGTTTTGTATGCTATAGCCGGAATGTGACGGTTTGCCGTAAGTTATTTGACAGTTCGAGTGCATTTACGTGGCAGTTATATTTCACTCATATGACAATAAGCCATTGTTTACTGTCACATTCCTGTTAACTCCATGGTTTACCTTATTAAGCACACGAACTTATGGACTAGATCAGTAATGAGAACATTGGGCACCGGGCAATCAGGGACACAGTTAGGAAGAATTAAGGCGAGTATTCGAGAGCAGCTTCAATCAGGTATCTTCATTGAAGGGCAAAAACTGCCATCAGAAAGAAACCTTAGCGAACTGTTTTCCACCACACGAATCACGCTCAAAGATGCGTTGGTGTCTCTGGAAACCGAAGGTTTGATATACAGAGAAGAGCGCCGTGGCTGGTATGTGTCACCCGAACGTGTTCGCTATAACCCATTATCACGTTCTCACTTTCATCAAATGATTCGTGAACAACACCGCATAGCAGAAACCAGACTGCTCAGCACCCGTACAGAGATGGCGACAGGCGATTACGCCAAAGCATTAGAGATAGAGCAGATAACGCCAATACACGTGATTGAGCGCTTGCGTTTTATTGATGGTAGAGCAGTGCTGTTTGTTGAAAATGTACTGAAAGCGCCCTTATTTGATGGTGTCTTGTCGGAAAACCTCACCATGTCACTAACAGGCATCTACCGAGAAAAATACGGCTACGAGACCCAACGCTCGCGTTTTGATGTAATTCCCACTTCAGCCCCAGCCTATGTCGCTAAGGCGCTAAATTTGGCTGAGGGTCAACCGGTGCTGAAGATCTGCCGTGTGAACTACAAACAGGACGGTGAACTAATGGATTGCGAGTTGGAATACTGGCGACCCGATTCTGTGGTGATTCATATTGATAGTATTGGTTAGCGTCACGTAACCATTTGCTTAGGCTTAGGCTTAGGAAAAAAATCGAGCACATACAAAAACTCCGACGGATTTAGTCGGAGTTTTTATTTTCAACGGTTACGTTTAATGAGGCACTAACTAAACAATCTTTTGCTCATCTTCTTCTTTGGTCGAATCGGTTTCTTTAGATAAAAAACTCGCAACGATCTCTCTCAGTTTCCCTTGGTTAACAGGCTTAGGTAAAAACTCATCCATGCCTACATCGAAGCACAAATGCTTGTCTCGCTGCACGACGTTGGCCGTCAGCGCAATGATTGGAATATGCTTTGCAGCCCCTTCTTCGAGCGCTCGGATCTGCTTGGTCGCTTCGAAGCCATCGAGAACCGGCATCTGACAATCCATAAAAATCATCTCGTATTCGTTGGCTTTGAATTTCTCGACACCAATTTCACCGTTGTCGGCAATATCAACCTCAAAGCCAAGCTTCTTGAGCATCATCTTGGCGACTTGTTGGTTTACTCGCGAGTCTTCAACAACTAAAACTGTACCACTAAATTCTCCGGCAACTGCGACAGGTTTTGACTCTGCTTGAATTGGAGCTTGTTTATCGGCTGGTGTGGCGTTTACAGAGACAATGGGAGCATCTTTAACAACCGCTGCAGGTTTACTTAACGGCACAGGTTCATTGTCTTTAAACGCAACCTCTCCTCTGTTCGGATAGGTAAAGACTGAAGTATCAGCCGCTCTCGCGAGTACCTCACTGATGGTCCATTTAAGCTGATTATCTTGGTAAGGACGCGCAATGTAGGCAACAAAACCGACTTGTTTAGCACGAGCTTCATCTTGCTTTCTAGGGTCAGCAGAGATCATCACTAACTTGGGACACTCGCTACCAAAGCGTTCAACTAAGCTTCTCGCCAGTTGAAAGCCATCAACGGACGGCATTACTTTGTCTATCAGAACGAGATCATAAGGTGATGACTGAGCCACAGACTCTGAAACCAACTCTAACGCTTGGTTTGCCGTTTCACAGCACTCAGACTTAACGCCAAAGGATTGAAGCTGTGTAGACGTTATACGCATGTTCAGCTGGCTATCATCCACAAGCAGAACCGAAACCTTATTGAAATCGATATTGCTTTCATCGGCTTCTAAACACGGGTCAAAGTCAGCCGTAAAATAGAAGGTACTGCCTTTACCTTCAACACTGGTGAGTTCAAGCTTGCTGCCCATCAATGTCACTATCTTCTCGCATATTGTTAGACCAAGCCCTGTGCCTCCATAAATACGTGTGGTACTGCCGTCGGCTTGTTGAAACTTATCGAACACCGATTTCTGTTTGTCTTCTGCAATACCGATACCGCTGTCGACAACCTCGAACCTCACTCTGAGTTTTTGCTCAGGCTCAACCACCTCTTCCAAACGAAGCGAGAGCGTGACGTGGCCATGCTCGGTAAATTTAATCGCGTTACCTACTAAGTTATTTAGGACTTGTCTTAGTTGTGTACCGTCGCCAATCACCATGGTTGGGATCTTAGGGTCGATCGCTAATTGGAATCGAAGCCCTTTCTGTTCGGCTTTCACTCGAAAGGTTGATTCAACGTCGGCCGCAATGCCCATCATTTTCATCGGCTCTTGCTGAAGCTCTAGTCGCCCCGCTTCGATCTTCGAGTAATCGAGAATGTCGTTGATTAAGTCGAGCAACGTAAGCGAAGAGGTGTTGAGCATGTTGATGTACTCTTTTTGCTCTTTCGGCATATCCATTTCAGAGAGCAAAGACGACAACCCGATAATCCCATTCATTGGTGTACGGATTTCGTGACTCATATTGGCAAGAAATTCACTTTTATTGCGGTTGGCCACCTCAGCAACGTCTTTGGCTTTTTCCAGCTCTTGATATTGTTGACGAATACGTTCTACCGATCGGTTATAGCTACTCTCTAGAGTCGATATCTCATCTTTGTAAGTAGAGTGAGTTGGCGTTATAAAGCGCGGTTTGTTGTCTTCGACCTGTTGTTGGTTGATTTGGGAAGACATAGTCATCAAACGTTTTACGACAAGACGATAGACGATGGTTAAACATACGAGAGACAACAAGAAGATTTTAACGGCTTCGAAGGCGAGCCACAATAACACTCGTTCTTCAAAGTCATCTAGGATCATGCTCAAGTCTGATTGAACCGTGAGCGTCGCCAACGGGAAGTCTGTGCCGCCCATCTGGTGCACCATTTCCCAAGACTGAGAATAAGATTGGCCTTCGGTCTTTTGACCTAACTCTAGAATTTTTTCATCGGGACTTTCGATAAGAAGGTAACTGACCGAAGGGAGGCGAGAGATGCCTTCGGCTTGCACAAACAATTGCTCTCGATCTTCAACCCACAAACTGGCCGTTAAACCAGAAAGGTAGCCAGCCTTGACCTGCTCGATCTGAGAGCTGATAAAAGAAACTCGACTTTGGTACTCTACATACAACCCGAGACCTGTCACTATAACTGTGAATAAGGTACTGATCGCTATTATCATCCCGATCAACTGTCGGGAGAGTCCAACGTAGCGTTTTCCTTTTGTCAACATACACAAATTACCATTATTGTTATCCTAGCAAACTACAATTACTCAACTAGTATAATAGTAGTCATTCATCAAATAACTAGGGAAGGTTATGAAAAAACATCTTATCGTTGCATCCATAGTCAGTTTGTTTTCAAGCAGTTATGCTTCTGCAAACGAACCTCTTCACTACTACATTATTGCGAGCCAAGCGCAACCTTTTCAAATCGAAACTGACGGGTCATCTCACAGAGGAATTGTTTCAGATATTGTGGAAGCCGTGTTTGATGACAGCCAATATGAGATCAACTACCACACCTACCCTTTTAATCGAATGATCGACAAGCTCGATGCGAGAGAGAATCCAAACTGGGTTACCTATGGCAGCCCTAGTTGGGGGAATATTCAATCTGCGAACCTATCTGAAGACCCGATTTACAATGTAAAACACGTATTACTCAGCAGCGGTAAAAAGCCATTTGAGTTCAATACAATCGATGATCTCGATGGGAAAGCCGTAGTATTGCTGAAAGGATTTGAGTATCCGAACTTGGAACCTTATATCCAACAGGGCAAGCTCAACGAGATTCGAGTAAAAGATTACACTGCTGCGTTTCGTGTCCTGAACCGAGCACCTGGCGACACCGTGTTTGTGGAAATGGAATCACGAATCAAATACAACCTAAACGAACAAAAACTGAGTATTGATGATTACCAGATGCAAGAGTTTGGTTCTGTCATCAATAACTACCCTATCCATTTGGCGTTTGACCCTGAGATGGATCCTAAACTGCAAAGCTTCATCAACCAACGCCTAGACCAAATGAAAGACGATGGACAGCTTGACGACATCGTACAGAGTTACTTATAGCACCAGCGTAACGTAGAACTTATCAACGGATAGCTTAGTCACGTACGTTAACTCTCGTTGATGCCTGACTCTCTAAAACCGAAAAGGCCGCCCTGCTTCATACTAGATAGCAGGGCGGCCTTTTAAATGCGTCTAAGGAGTAATGATAAGCATGCCGCTATCTGAATCGACGAATCAGTGCGAAGCAATTAAATGCAGTTGCTGAGTGCGAAGCTGGTGACGCACTGCCATCAGAATCTTACCCAAATGGTTCTCGCCGGTTCCATCGCCGCCATCGCCCCAGAAGTGGTCTTTGTGCGAATGTTCTTTGATCACCGAATCTCCGGTATTGGTAAGAAACAGCGCAAACTGTGGATTCTGTCTGAACTTCTCCGTCACAATAAACTGCATCACTTCAACACGAATGTCATACCAATCTTCGCGAACTTGGTCTTCGTAGTCACGACTTAAAGAGAACGCTTCAGCAGGTGTACTGGCTTCCAAAATGGTATTACGTAGCGCTTCGGAGGCAAACTTCATCGCTTGATAATAATGTTCGCTGGTTGCCCAAATTTGATCATCAACCTTGATGGGGCAAGCTGCAAAATTTGACAGGTATCCGTTTGGATCTTCAGGTTCATAAAATAGCACTTCTTTGGCTTGAGCCACAGAATTAGACATAGCCTTCTCCTTACCAACGACATCACATATTTTTGCTTTAACTTTAAAATTAGTGGCGTTGCATATTGCTGTCAAACAACTTGATTAAAGAGTATGCCATGGGCGTGTTTTTCATCTGAAAAGCGTAATATCAAAAGGGTTAGGCTAAACAGAACAGTGAGCCAAAGAATCAAGGAGTTGATTAAATCTGGATAGGAAACATGAAAAAACACTTATAAATCAAAGGGTGGCATGGTGCCACCCTTCTAAATGCAATGGGGATTATCAGTGAATAAGACCTAGCTCCCTCGCTTCTTCCAGACTCAAACCGCTTTCTCTAATTTCTCTTAGAGTCTCGATACGACGACGAGCTTCAGCAGACTTCATTTTCTTTTCTGGTTTGAAAGATACTTCTTCTTCAGCATCCCACTTGTTTGCAATATTTGTCATTTCATCATGGTTGATAGAATTAATGGACATGTTTTCCTCCGAAAAGCACCATGTAATGGACAGGTAATCTGTAGCAAATGCTTTTTCGCTTGTTAAGAAATTCTGTACTGAAGTGTGATGATTCCGACGCTTCACAAAGCTAATTAATAAATGCCTCATTTAAACTTTGCCAAAGCCATTTTCTGCAATTACATTTAAAAGATTCCCCATAAGAAACGTGGTTTGATCCAACTCTCATTTTCCCCTCTTTCAATGCAATCAAATCCGTTAGCTTTCACATAGGCTAAGGCGAGATTTTCGGCTTAGCCGGAGAATCTGGCTGCGGGAAAAGCACCTGCGCACGATTGATGACCAAGGTTTACCCTGCGACAGAGGGAGAGGTACTGTTCAAAGGCAGAGACATCTCTACTCTGAAAAGCCGTAAAGATATCTTGGATTATCGCAGTCGTGTGCAAATGGTTTTTCAAGACCCCTTTGGTTCACTCAATCCCACTCACACTATTGATCACCATTTAACGCGCCCACTTAAGATCCATAAACAGGTAGCCACTAAACAGGCTCTCACAGAGCGCCTCAAAGAGTTATTAACGCTGGTGGAGTTACCCATCGAAACGCTAGCCAAATACCCGCACGAGCTCAGTGGGGGCCAAAGACAGAGGGTTAACCTAGCCAGAGCACTGGCCGTTGGCGCTGAGGTTATTCTTGCTGACGAACCCACCTCGATGTTGGACGTTTCGATTCGACTTGGCGTGTTGAACTTGATGCAAAAAATGAAGAAAGAGTTAGGCATAGGCTTTTTGTACATAACCCACGACCTTGCCACGGCACATTACATCGCTGAAGAGACGGCGGTGATGTACAAAGGGCAGATCGTCGAGTGGGGATCAACCCAGTCGATCTTGACCAATCCACAACACCCGTACACTAAGTTGTTGATCTCTGCGGTACCAGATCCCGATCTGCCATTTGGCGAACTCGTCAAAAATGAGCCAAACTATTCAATAGACGCTGATCGTATTCGAGAGCAGAGCAGTGAAATACAGCATGAAATCAAACAAGTTTCTGATAATCACTTTGTAAAACAGTGGGATAACGTTGCATGAATGAACTAGACACTTGGTTAGAGCGGATCGGAGATTGGTACAAAGACCGAAAGCATGATCAAGTGGACCGGTTAGAACCTTTGATCTTAACGCCTCCAGATGCGCTCTGGGGGCCATTGATCACGGATGAGCAGAGCAAAGGCATCGCATGTTGGCTAGACGGATGCCTGAGAATCTTTACTTTCTATCGCCACCTCGCGGATTCATCGAATCCGGACTTGGCTTCGCAGGAGGCCAACAGCTCAAGCCATCAAGATAAAGCCTACCAATACCTAATGTTTGCCTACAGTAAGCTGCAAGCGGTGTCATGTGACCCAAAATCAGAAGCAGGATTGCAAGAGTGGTGTACACAGCGGCTACAACACTTGTGTGTATTGGCTTTGGAGTTTACGAACCAACAGCAAGAACCACGTTGGAAAGCAGAGTCTGAAAAATTGATCGAGTCGCATGTACGCTTTATGGCAACCCATCCCCGAAACGATGATCAAGGAATTATTCAACGCCATCTCCACTGATCAAGCCCTTCTCGATCAAGCATCAAATCAGAATCTCACCAGAGCTAGATCCGTAGAAAGCATGATCGAGCCTTGATCATGCTTCGGCGTTTAACTCTGTAAGCTATTGAATTTTAATGATTGACTGAATTTTAGGCAAAAAAAAGCGAGTCCCTTGGGAACTCGCAAAAATCTATTCAGTATGATGTAACAAAATATGAGCCAATCTATTAATCACAAGAAAGGACAAAGGTTGTCTATTCGGGATAAATAATAATCAACTAGATGCGCTACTTTGTCATCACTTTGTCAGCGTTAGGTGCGATTTTAATCAGCACCTAATGTGTTCAAAACTATCCATTCAGCGACGGTAAAACAGGCTTATCGCGATAGGATAATGACTAGTGGCCAATCGCCATTTCATCGAGCGCAAGGAACACGTTTTCGTCTAAATGACCTTCATGAACTTGTTTACACACTTTACGACGCACCGCTAAACCAGAGATCAAACGTTCAATGGACAGATGTCGATTGCTGGTGCTATCTCGGTCGTTATATAGCTCAATCAAGCGACTCAGTGTTTCGTATGGGATAACGTCCTCCCCTACTCTCAACCAATCAAGCTTCTCAATGAGCTCTGAGCACTCTTCTTTGATTGAGGCATGTGAGTGCCCTGTCATAGCAGATAAAGCCGTTATGCTGCGTTCTAGAGCCTCTGCAGAGGTATATTTAGAGAGAGTAATCATGATCTCGTCAGCGTTGATCTCAACAGAGTGTTTACGCTGCTTAACTCGACGTCCCAATTTACCTCTTGGCGACGGTGCTTTACGCTGAATTGGCTCAAACTCACCGTCGATAATCTCAGACAGCTCTTCCAGTTTCTGCTTAGACACCATTTCGTTACGAAGTGGGTTCGGCAGCGTTGGTGCCATATTACGCTTACCCGCGTTAGTGGTACGCGCTCTTGAGTAACGTAAGACCTCTTCCACATTACATTTGATATCTACCTGATAATCGGTCGTTTTCCCTTTTTCGATCAACGCGGTGATCGTCAAGTGATAACCCCAAAGATTAACCAGGAAGGTATCTTCTTGATCCCCGACTTCACCCAGCTTTCTGAGCTCGCGGATCAGATCCATCGAGAAACGACGCCAATCGATGTTACGCGCCAATTTCTGGTTGAGCTCACTGAGCAACATACTATCTGAATGGCGACGTGCCATGCGGCTTCTAAAGTACGAATACACTTGGAAAACCAAGGTATGTTGCTTCAGGATTTCTGGCGGAAATAGGAAGAAATAGTCACGCGTCAGCAGCTCTTCGTAGAACGAAGGCTCCCAAACCAGGATGTATAGGTTCGGTTTAATGCGAATTTCGCCGTCAGAGCCTTCTGTAGGCGCTTCTTCCGATGCGGTAATGGTTCTAGCTAAGAATCGGAAACGATCACTCTTAAAGCCTTCTGGCATGTTCTCACTAAGCCAACGGCCTGTAAGCTCGTGCAGTTGGAAATCCGTGAATTCGATACGATCAATACTGTCGCGGATAGAATCACGTGCAGGGCCGCTGTCTTTCTTGCCACGTAAAGACAAAATATCAGTGATGTAGAGTGGTGTTTTGTTTGGCGTGTGTTTCGCGTCTAGATGGTAATCATCTTGGTGATGATCATGATATTGAACGGTGAGAGTGAATAACGCGAATAGCGTCATCAGATCGTCAACGGTCATGATATTTTTAGAAGATCGTGTCTCGATCACAGCGCGAGTGCCAGAGATCGAAACCATGGATTTCTGGTAGCTCTTACGAGTTCTAGGTGGCGCTAACGCTTGATCAATAATCCCCGCCCAATTGGTTGGCGAAACAATGAATTGATCCGCTTCATCTTTCATCGTTGGTGGGGTATTCAACCCATGTTCATTCAGTAAGCGCTTGTTTACTTTGGTTTGAGCTAGGGCTTTAGAGCGCTTTTGCTTTTCATTTTGCTTCACGCTTTCTGTCACTAAGCTGGTGGCACCCAGCACCGATATCAATTGGTTTGGGTTCACAAAGCGATGCAACATGGTTTTACCAGCAAGGCCCTCTTCAAAGCGAACGGGGATTTGTTTGAACAATCCGATATTAACTGCAGCTCTCAGCCTTTGCTGTAAGGCTGCGCGAGTGACTTGACCATCGGTTGATTCAATAATCTCAGTGGTGGAAACGTACCCGTCTTTACTGCTAAACCCACGAAGTGAAATTAGGTTAAGAAGCTCAACTATGCTTTTGGTGACACCTTTGAAGTGTTGATATTGTTCTATCCATTCAACGGCTGTTTCAGATACCTCAAATAAATGACCATCTTTGTGGCTTCGTGCCTTAATTAACAATTTCTCTTCTGGTTTCATTTTTGATCCGTATCACACTAACCGTAATTTCACTATAGTTCCTGAATGATAAAGAAAGAATGATCATAAATAAAGAGAATTTATTGGCTTTTAAATAACTGATCTTTTTGATTAATATGATCTTAAATGATTAAGTGATCTAATGATCTGGACGTAACTTTGCTTATAAGTGGCTGAATTTAAAGCATTAAAATAAATCGCCTTGGAAAGCATGATCATAAAGGTTCCGAAACTATGATCATTAAACTTAAGAAAGCATGATCACAGAACATCAGAACGATGATCATTAAGTCATTGTAAGCATGATCATTATTGGTTCGAAAGCATGATCATTATACTTATACAGCTTATCCACAGATCGGAATTCAACATCGGTTTCTAAGTCGCTTTTGACTTGTCTAAGTGGACACTTGTGGTGGCCAATCTATCGGAACAATGATCAAGAGAGCATACTTTTTTATCGTTCCTACCCTATTGAGTGCAAAATTTAGTCTGTATCCGCTGGAAATGGATTGCTTTGATGTATTTAGAGCGGGTGGGTCTTAACTAGGAAGCATGATCATGAAATTGTCATGTTTGTGTATTCTTGGTCTGTGTCGATTGAATTTTCAATCATTGAGCCCTTATAGGCGTTGAATCCCCATTCCAAAAGCATTTGTCCGTAACTTAGTTCATAAATTACATGCTTCCGGAACTATGTTTACTTGATCATTTTTCCGGAGGTTGATCATTTTCAATGTGCAGTTGCTCGGATCAATATTGCTCAGTTTACGCCTTGATCATGCTTCATAATTTGGCGTTATCAATTATCTTACACTGGATGTGCTCCATGATCATTCTTCCGGTTAGGTTCCAATCCTCTGTTGTTTTTTGACACCCCATCTTCTCTTCTGTTTTGAATTTTTTGGTCATTGAGTGTTTTTTAATTTTTATTGGATTGAAAATCTATAAATTCGAATGCAAATCACACCAACCGTAATCTACGGTTGTATTTCAATCGTTCCGAAGGTTTTTCGTTGAAATTCCATTTACATTGTAAATAAGTGATACTGTAACATTTAAGATGTAGGCTAGAAATAGCATGGTTATACATGATAGAAACAGTCATTTTTGTGTTTGTCTAAGGCGATGTTTCATCAAATTGTAAAAACGCGGTCTATTTTATGTGATTTTACTCATAAATGTATGTTCATGTTTTTGTTGTGTTTGTTGTTAATCGCTGTACAATTTGTACTTAGTTAATCATTACGGAAACTGGCAATGAAAAGAGAACAAACGATTGATAAGCTCTATCAGCTAGCCGAACAAACTCAACAAGTTCAGGCTGACCGAATTGAGATTATTTTGGAAGAGCGAAGTGATGAACATTTCCCTCCAATGTCTAAAGCTATGATGGAGACTCGTTCTGGTTTAACGCGTCGTAAGCTCGATGAAGCGATCACTAAACTTGAAGCTGATGGCCATCAGTTCACAAAGAACAACGCTAATCATTACTCGATTTCATTGACAGAAGCTCACATGTTGATGGACGCGGCAGAAGTGCCGAAGTTCCATGAACGTAAGCAGCACGCTGACAATAAGCCATGGATTATCAACGTACAAAACCAGAAGGGTGGTACGGGTAAATCAATGACAGCAGTTCACTTAGCCGCTTGTTTGTCTCTGAATTTGGATAAGCGCTACCGTATCTGTCTGATTGACTTGGACCCACAGGGCTCTTTGCGTCTGTTCCTAAATCCACAAATTAGTGGGGCAGAGCACGACAGCATCTATTCTGCCGTCGATATCATGTTGGACAATGTGCCTGAAGGCCAAGATGTCGATCTAGAGTTTCTTCGTAAGAACGTACTATTGCCAACTCAGTATCCAAACCTGAAGACAATTTCTGCTTTCCCAGAAGATGCGATGTTTAACGCTGAAGCGTGGCAAAGCCTTTCACAAGATCAGTCACTTGATATTGTTCGTCTGTTAAAAGAGAAGCTTATCGACAAAATCGCCGATGATTTCGATGTGATTATGATTGATACCGGCCCGCACGTTGACCCTCTAGTATGGAATGCAATGTACGCGTCGAACGCACTTCTGATTCCATGTGCAGCTAAGCGTTTGGATTGGGCTTCAACGGTTAACTTCTTCCAGCACTTACCAACGGTTTACGAAATGTTCCCGGATGACTGGAAAGGGCTCGAATTTGTTCGTCTAATGCCAACCATGTTTGAAGACGACAACAAGAAACAGGTGTCAGTTCTGACTGAAATGAACTACCTGTTGAATGACCAAGTAATGATGGCAACCATTCCAAGAAGCCGTGCTTTTGAAACCTGTGCCGACACTTACAGCACGGTTTTCGATCTAACGGTGAGCGACTTTGAGGGCGGTAAGAAAACTCTAGCTGTTGCTCAAGACGCAGTACAAAAAAGTGCTCTAGAATTAGAGCGCGTATTACATAGCAACTGGCCTTCACTTAATCAGGGATAACAACAATGGCAATTAAAACATCTGACTTAAATGCAAAGCTATTTGGTAAAGCAAACAAACGTCGCGTAGCAACACCACAAGAAGCGCAAACAGCGGCAAAAGAGCAGGCTCAAGTGATTGAGCTTTCTGTTGCTGGCGAAGATTTGGTTTCATTTGAATTGGTTCGAATTCCTGCGGCTGAAGTGGCTACTCGAACGGTTGTTTTTGAAGAGAACGCTCGTGAGCAATCTTTCTTAAACGAGCACGCGCTTTCTGATGTTCTTACAACATTGAAAGAACGTGGTCAGCAATACCCAGCGGTTGGTCGTAAGAACAAAGACGGTAAGATTGAAGTTCTTGATGGTAGCCGTCGTCGTATGTCATGTATTTTGGCTGACAAAGAGTTCCTAATCTATGTTGCTGAAAACATTAACGGCGAACACGCTAAGTTCCTATCAGACGTAGCTAACGCTCATAAACCGCTTTCTCTTTACGAGAAGGGCAAAGAGATGCAAGCGAAGCTGGACAAAGGCGAAGCTGAAGACCAGAAAGCACTGGCAAAAATGTTCCAGTGCAGTGAAGCTTTGGTGAGTGGTGCATTGAAAGCAGCCGCTTTGCCACTTGAATTGCTACAAGCTTACCCAAATGTGAGCGACCTTGGTCGTCCAACTATTGTTAAACTGCACAAGCAGTTTGGTGGATTGACGAGTGAACAGCAGCAAACACTGCTGACTAAGTGTGATGCTTCTGAAGGTTTTGTATGGCAGCGTAGCGAAGCTCAAGGCGTAACTCGTCTAACCAAAGACGTGACCGAAACATTGGAAGGTTGGATTCTTGAATTGGCGCCAGCGCCAGCGAAGAAAGCTTCTCCAAAAGTTGAGCTTATTAAGGGCCGCGTATCATACAGCCGCAAGGGTTCAAACTTGGCGTTGAACCTTAAGAAAGTTGATGACGCAACAATGGAAGAAATCCTCGCCTTCGTACAATCGAAGCTCGACTAAGTCGACGACTTTTCATTACTCCTCTAAAGCCGCTTTATGCGGCTTTTTATTTGGCTGTGATAAACTGTGTTTAGATGAATCTGGACGCTAACTATGACAAACCCAACCAACACTTTTCTACATACACTTTCTAATATTGCTCAGCATAACGATCACCGTTACGGCGTGGTCTTTGATGGCGATTTTGATTGGCAAAACTCTGCTGTTTTTACCTTCCTTCAAGATTCAAACACTCCGAGCATCTTCCAGGTTGGCGGTACGCCATTTGAAGGTGTGATTCATGCTCCAGTAAAAAAAGGCCAACAACTGCTTGGTCGTGAGTGCCAAGTTCTTGTTTGTGATTTTAGAGAGCAGTTCGATGCGAATGGTTTTAGTGCCGCGTTGGGTTCGTTAGTTGGTGGTGGGTTGTTGTTGGTGTTGCCGCCAAAAGTTAATGCCTCTGAAGATAGTGAAAGCTTTGGCCAACGTTGGTTAAAACGTCATTTTGAAAAAATGATTTCTGTTTCACAACACAATGAAGTCGGCGATGTAGTTCAAGCAACTCACGCTCTTCCTCAGATGCAAAGCGCCCAAAACGGATTGGATAAATTTGAACAGCAAAACACGGCTGTTGAATTAGTCAAAAAAGTGGTGTCTGGACATCGTAAACGTCCTTTGATTCTCACTGCGGATAGAGGGCGTGGTAAAAGCTCGACATTGGGTATTGCCGCAGCGCAGCTGTTAGTTGAGCGTCACGGTTTTAATATTATTGTTACTGCACCTTCAGTGAAAGCGGTAGAGCCGGTATTTTCTCATGCTGGCCAAGGGTTGGAATCTTGCGAAGTGGTAAACGCTACTCACATTCGTCATCAAGGTGGCAGTTTAAGATTCGTCGCAACAGATGAATTACTTAAATCTAAGCCTGATTGCGATCTGTTATTGGTTGACGAAGCAGCTGCAATTCCAATTCCGATGCTTAAATCCATGGTCGACATCTATCACCGTATGGTCTTTTCAACCACGGTACATGGTTACGAAGGCAGTGGGCGAGGGTTCGGTATTAAGTTTGAGTCTTGGCTTTCTGAGCATCGTCCGGGGTGGAAAGGCTTTAAGCTCGAACAACCGATTCGTTGGAATAACAAAGATCCGCTAGAGGATTGGTTGTTTGATTGCTTTCTACTTGGTAATGACGCATCAGTCACTGAATCGGCGGTTGATGAACTCGATGGCTTTTCTGCTGACGCAATCAAAAAATTAAACTTAGTCGAGTTATCAAAAGCAGAATGCTTGGCTAATCCTGAGCAGCTACAACAATGTTTTTCTCTTCTTGTGGATGCGCACTATCAGACCTCGCCTAATGACTTAATGCAGTTTCTCAACAATCCAGCAATCCGTTTATACGCCGCTTGGCAGCAAGGTGAATGTTTAGGTTGTATGTTGGTGACGGAAGAGGGTGGTTTGGACAGCGAGTTGATTACTCAAATTCAACTTGGAAAACGCAGGCCTCAAGGTCACCTTGCTCCAGTATTACTGGCAAACCAACTTGGCTGTACTCATGCGGCGAGCAGTCGTTGCCTTCGAGTGATGCGCATTGCTGTTTCAGCGCGTCATCAAGGTTTGGGTATTGGCCGTTGGATGTTGGCTCAGTTATCACAGCAAACCAGCCAAGCAGATTATCTGGCGACAAGCTTTGGCGCGACCAGCGAATTGATTTCTTTTTGGCGGCGTAGTGAATTTGAAGCTGTGCACATCGGCCACCAGCGAGATCAGGCAAGTGGCTGTCACTCGGTTCTGATGGTTAAGGCGCTTAACTCAAACTCTCAAGGCTGGATAAACCAAGTTCAAAATCATTTCGAGCGTAGCTACTGTTTTCTTGTTTCAGGTTCTTTGGTTTCACTTGAAACCGATATGGTGCGAGATCTGCTGCCAAAGAGTGTCCAAACCGTTAGCGAGTTTGAAACTCAGTTAGTTAGAAATTACGTGAACGGTGGCAACAGTTATGATGCGATCAGCTTCAGCGTACTGAACTTGATTCTACTCAGTAACGATCGAAACGTAGGTATTTCTGACTTACTCATCGCAAAGGTTGTTCAGCAGAAAGAGTGGGAGGCTTGTGTCGAACAGTTTAATCTGGTTGGTCGTAAACAAGCAGAGATTCAGTTTCGTAAAGATGTCGATGCTCTGTTAGCAAATTTACAGTGTAAATAGGCTAGCCATCATTTAAATAGACTGACCGCTACAAATTAGATTTACAGTGTAAATTAGAATCTTGGATTTACACTGTAAACTGAAGCTCCATATTGAAATCCGTTTTTACCCTGACTATCTGTTACATCACTTCTGTTTCATCTCTCCATGACAGCCTTTAATCTTCTAAAGCTATTCGCCTTTACTATCTTGCACCAATATCGAATCGACATTCAATCACACGAAATATTCTGAAAAAATCTTCCTATGTATTTGTAAAGGCGAAGCAGATCATAAAATGTGTAAGTCTTATTTATGAGTCATGTTTGCAGAATCGAAAGTAAGTGATGTGACGCTGATTATTCTAATAATGTGATACTCAGCGCAGAATGAATTATATAGACTGAATAACAACTGAGTCATTAGGGATACTCAATTCGAATGTGGGATAACATCGTTACATTGTCGGAAGATAAGCAACAAGTAATGGCATGTCTGCCAACCGGGGTTGTGGTTGACGCAAGCTTTGATAACAAGACGCTGCCACCAACCTTGGAAGCTTTGAATGCATCAAACTATTTTCTTTTCGAAGAAGAGGTGTTGCGTTTCGTTACTCTTGCTAAAGAAGGTAAGGGTGAAGCTTATGAAGGAATCTTGATTGCTGAAGTTCGAAATGCCACTGTTGCGGTCGAACTGTCTGATGATGAGATGTTGGCGAGTCTCGTGGTCACTGGTCCCTACAATGGACACCCACTGCGTGGTAGCGACATCATTCAGTGCTTATCTCTAGCTCAAATAACAAAAGGAATAAATAAGTTAGCGCTCAGAAAAGTTCTGATGATGAGTAGCAAACTTAAGCCCGGGGAAAAGTTTACTCAGCCCGTCGCTAAAGGGACACAACCAGTAAAAGGTAAGGATGCTAAGTTTGCCGCTTTGGTTGAAGATATTACTCGCCAAGTCTTGAAGCCTCGCAGCAAAGACGAAGGCAAGATTGATATGCGAGACTTGGGACAAACCATTACCGTTGGTCAAAATGATCACTTAATGAAACGTACCCCCGCTACCAAAGGTATCGCTGGCTTTACCGTTCAAGGCCGAATTATCCCACCGCTTCCTGGACAAGACAGTTTAATCAAGCCTGGAAAGGGCACCTACATCTCCCCTGAAGATCCCAATTTACTACTCGCCTCACACCCTGGATTGCCCATCATTAAAGATCGAACCATCGAAGTGGATGACGCCTTATGTGTCAGCAACGTCGATGTCTCAACTGGGCACGTTAAATTTAAAGGTAATGTGTTTGTCTCTGGCAACATCGAGCCGGGTATGATCGTCAAGGCGACCGGAAGTGTTACGGTTGGTGGCTTTATCGAATCGGCCGAAGTTCAAGCCCAGGGGGATATCAAAGTCGCGAAAGGCATTATCGGCCACACGACTAAAGAGAGTGAGCCAAAAAGTTGTAAAGTACTTAGCAAAGGTTCTATCACCGCAAGTTACGCACAGAATGCTGAGCTACAAACGGCCAATGACCTTCGACTTGGTGTGCACAGTATGAGTAATGACATTCGCTGTGGTAACAACCTTATCGTGATGGACAGTTTGAAAAAACACGGCACGCTCAGCGGTGGTGAAGCCAAAGTCGGCGGAAAGGTCGAATGTGTCTTCTTAGGCGTTGAGGGAGATACCGCCACCAAGGTACATGGTTTTGCGCGCTACGATGGCTACCGCCAAAAGATAGCCGAGCTGAAGGAAACTTATAAACATACGCAAGAGCAAACCATGGGTGTAATTCGCCAAGAGTTAGAATTTAAGAAGCGCCCGAAAGCCGAGAGAAGCGAAGAGCAAGCCCTAGAAATTGAGCAGCAACGTGAGAAGAATAACCTTGCAATAGAAAACACAAAGTCTCAGCTAGATACACTCGAAGCGGAGTTTGAAACCAACCTTGCTGAATGCACGGTAGAGGTACACGAAAAAGTGTATACCCGAGTGACGATTCAATTTGGTGATGAGACAGTCACAACCAAGCGAACTCACGGCGGAAGTGTTTTCTCATTCAACCAATACGAAATCCAATGTTCATTCAAGATGGAGCAAGAGGATATTGCTTTGTAGGCTTTGTGTTGAACATAAGTGATGCTTGGCTTAGGTGATGATACTGACAAATAGAAAAAGGGGAGCTGATGCTCCCCTTATGGTTTCTACTGATAATGATTTATTTAGATGGCTTGAGCGCTCTAACTTACGGCTCTAACTCGACCTTGTTTAAGGTCTGAAAGAACCTGTGCTTTAGGACCGTCGGCAATGATGCAGCCTTTCTCCATAACGATCACTCGATCGACAATGTCCAACATCGACGTTTTGTGTGTAATCAGAATCAACGTCTCGCTTGGTAGCAACTGGTTAAGCTGGTGTTTGATGTGCATCTCAGAACGGTTATCCATAGCACTGGTCGGCTCATCCATTAACAATACTGGCGGACGGCCTAGGAAGGCTCTAGCAATGGCAATTGACTGACGTTGACCACCAGACAGCAAGGCACCACCTTCACCCACTTGGCGTTCCAAACCTGCCGGATCTTGTTGAGTAAACGCGGTTACCCCTGCACGGTTTGCTGCATCCATCACGTCACGGTCATCTACTAAAGGGCGACCTAAAGTAATGTTGTCTCTTACCGAACCGTAGAACAAGTTACTGTCTTGCGGCACACAGCCTATATTGCGTCGTACGTCGACATGATGCAGTTGTTCCATATCGGTGTCATCAATGCGTACATGGCCCTCTGTGGGCTTGTAGAGGCCCATAATCAGACGTTCTAGTGTGGTTTTACCTGAACCGATACGTCCAATGATCGCCACTTTCTCACCGGGTTTAATATGCAGAGTTAAATCTCTGATAGAAGCCACGGGCGAATCAGGGTAGTGGAACGTCACTTTGTCGAGCGAGATATGACCTTGAATAATAGGGCGGTGGATGTAGCGCTTACCTTCTTCTTGTTCATCTGGCATCGACATGACTTGCTCAATCAGAGTCATTGATGACTTCGCTTGGTTGTAACGAGTCGAAAGCAAAGACAGTTGAACAAGCGGGCCAATCGCTCGGCCGCTCAACATGGTTGCAGCGATCAAGCCACCCATCGTAAGTTCACCTTCTGCAATTAGATACACGCCAAAGATGATCATACCAACGTTAGTACTTTGCTGAACAAAGCCGGCGGTGTTTTGGATGCTGTCAGTGATGCGTCGACTTTTGATATTCCAATTCGCCATGTGAGCAACGGCTTCTTCCCAACGGAATTGGAATTGGCTTTGCGCACTGAACAGCTTAACCGTCTCTAACCCTGCCAAACTCTCGATTAAGTTCGCGTACTTCTGCGAAGCAAGACGAGAGCCTTCCTCAATGGTACGGCGCAGTGGACCTTGGATTAGCAATGCATAGACGATCAAAATGACCACGCCAGCAACGGGAACAAACACAAGGTTTCCAGCCATTAACCAAATTAGCGCTAAGAACATCAGTGCGAAGGGGAGGTCGATTAACGAGCCAATGGTTGCAGAGGTAAAGAATTCACGAATGGATTCGAACTCTTGCAAGTTTTTAGCGAAAGCACCGACAGAAGCAGGCTTCGCTTCCATACGAATCCCCAGTACTTTACTGAAAAGTTTGGAGGAAATGAGAATATCGGATTTCTTACCGGCAACGTCAATGAAGTAGCTGCGCATCAATTTGAGCAGCAAATCGAATAGGAACACGACAAAGATACCACTCGCTAGCACCCACAAAGTTTCAAAGGCGAGGTTAGGGACTACTTTGTCGTACACCAAGCGGGTGAACATCGGCGCGGCAATTGCGAAGATGTTGATCAGAATGGAGGCGATCAACACATCTCGGTAGATGTTTTTAGATTCCCAAATCGTGCTCCAAAACCAATGCCCTTTACGTGTTTTTAGAACCTCTGGTGAACGTTCATCATAGCGGAACTGTTTCTTTACCAAGAAGTAGCGGCCGATGAATTGTTCTTTCAGCTCTTCGACAGGAATGATGATTGGCACCATTCCGCTTTCTGCAGTAATGATTTCCGCTTCTTGCTTCTCTAAATCAATGCTGTTGAGAACGCACGCCTCGCCTTGTTTAAGCAGTAAGACAGCAGGCAGTATCAGGTGAGGAATCTTTTCTAAGTCGGAACGGTTTTCTTTTGCCACCAATCCTGCTCGTTCAGCAGAACGAGGGAATAGGAAAGGGGTTAGCTTTCCGTCTGATAGTGGTAGCCCATTGATCAACGCTTCGGGCGAGTTAGCTAACCCGTAATACCGGCTAACGTAGATCAGTGAGTTCAATAGTGGATCTTGCATGTGATATAACCCTTACAACTATTTATCAACAATGAAGCCTTGGAACACTTCTACGTAGTTATCAGACAGGATATCTAGCTGAGTCTGAGTTTCTATTCGAGACGCGATGGTGGTGACGCCTAGGTTGTGAGCGGTTCTAGAGATCGACGTTAAGGTGAACTTCTGTTTTTCGTCATCAAGGTTATGTGTGAACAGATAATCTAGTTTCACATAACTTGGACGGTATTCGTTGATGTAATCCAGTGATTGGAAGTTACGCCCATAGTTATCGACACCAAACACCGCTTCAGCGTTGCGAATGGTGTTACACAAGAGTGCCGTGTAGTGCGGAACGTTGATGAAGCAGTTTTCTGGAATCTCAAAGTGCAATAGGTGAGCGATTGAAGCATTCTGTTCAAGCGTCTTACCGATCCAACGGATGAAGCTTGGTTGAGATATACTGCTTGGCGAGAGATTAATAGCGACTGGGCTGGTTACTTCTTTTGCATTGAGCTTTTCAACCATCTTCTCAATAACGTATTGGTCGAGAATGTGGCTCATTTCAAGCTGTTCTAGCGCGTATAGATACTGGTTAGCACCGTAACGCACGCCATCTTTTTCAATCGCAGAGAACACCTCTTGGTGATACGTTTTACCAAAGGCATTGTTTGCAGCCTGCAAACGGAAGGTAATGAGGTCGTTGATGATCGCTTCTTCAACCAACATACGCCATTGTTGTTTGCCCATCACTGCGCCGTGATCGTCTGCGGTTACGTAGCCGTAAGCAAGTTCTCGATTCGCCTTGGCACTTGAGAGTGCGTTATCCACCAGCGACATGATTTCAGTACTGGTTTTACGCTTGTTGCTGTAGGTCACACCAAGAGCAATATGTGGATTCGCAGTGCCTGTTGGGTCTGAACCTAGGCTCTGGATACAGTTTACGATGCTGCTCGCGACAAGTTTCAGTTCGCTCTCATCAATGTTTGGCATGATGAAACCAAATTCGTCACTAGAAATTCGGGCGATGGTGATATCTGGTGATGAGATTGAAGCCTGTAGCTGTTCAGCCAGTTGATGAACCAAGGCATCACCTTCTTGATAGCCCTTTTCATCGTACTCTTCACTAATAAACTCCGCTTTAAGTACCGCTAAACCACCTAAGCTCGACTCTTCTAACCATTGAGTTAACTGAGACATGTAGTAAGCACGGTTACCGAGCTGAGATACAGGGTCGATATACGCTCTTTCACGTAACTTCTGAGCTTCTTTCGCTTGGTTTTTAAATGCCAGTTCAACTTGAGTCGACATGTGGTTGATACCATCGACAACCAAGGTGAGATCTTTTGTCTTTGGACGAGCCAGAGGTTCGCCAAACTGATTCTTAGCGATCTGATCCATCTTCGTAATGATCAACGAGAGCGGGCGTAAAGCGCGCTTAAGGATCCAAGAAATAGATACCAAACCGAGCAAGAAGATCGTGCCAAAGATGCTCAGTAAGCGGATAAATGCTTGCCAAAGTTGATCGTAGGCAGGACCTGGATGACTTACGATCTCGACTTCGGCCAATTGCATCCAGCCACTGGTGATCACGCGGCGGTCATGAACAGGCTCGAACAGGTTTAGGTTGGTAAACCACTCCGGTACGCCGGTTGGCTTTACAGGGTATGAGCGGAGAATGTCTTCACCGCTGTCGAGAAATATCAATCGAACGACTGAGTAAGAACTGCCATCAAACAGGGCGTTGATAACAGACTCTACTGCCACCTTGTCCTTTTCTTCTAGGTAAGGGGCGAGAGCCAGTCCAACAGTATTAATGGTATTACTTACCTCAGAGCGTTGCTGCTCCTCTAAGTATCCACGGGTGGTATTGAATTCGATCATAAAAACTGACGTCATCAGCAGTATGAACACTGCAACCATCCCGACCACAAGCTGTTTATATAAAGTCATTGTACCTACTCATCGTAATTGATAATGGGTTTGTTTAATTTTAGAGAGCGCTCACGTGAACGTAAGTCGTTCCATAAGCTCAATCTTGAAGATTTCCCTGCTAACTTGCCGCTGCCTGCTGCCGACTTGATCAACCAAAGATTTTTACCGTTGAAACTGTAAATTGGTCGTAGATCTGGGCGTTTGGAACCGCGTTTAATTTCAGGGTTTAAGTTGTCCAAAATTAGTGGTTCTGCACTCGGTGTTGAGTAGTACGCCAACACCATGTGGAACTGGTTTAGCTCCAGTGCTTTTACGTACACTAATCGTAATTTCTTATCTGGGACGCCCAGTTCAAGCAAAGAGAAGTATTTTGCGATTGTGAAGTCTTCACAATCACCGGCGTTGCTGCCTAAAAATTCCAGTGGTGTTGCCCAGTAATCATTCTTTCCCCACAGTATGTTGTCATCGACAAAGTACATCTGGTTGAAGAACTGGTTCACCGACCTGAGCTTCTCTTTTTCACTTAATCCGTCGTATGACGTCATATTTGAGCGCCATGTTGCCACTCGCTTTCCGGCTCTATCGCCGTAGGTTTTGGTCACTGCATCTATCCACCGTTGGTCGCTCTTGTTGAGCGCCACAGAGGTGAAAGAGGTGAGGACCAGCAGCAATAGCGAAATCCGAGACTTCATAGCCTCTGCTCTTGTCTATTTGCTGTGTATTGAAAGGCGTTATCAAACATCAAACGTCCTTACTCTTTTAGTGCATTGTTTTGAGCGCTTAATAGTGGCTTCAACATGTACTCAAGCACGGTTCTTTTACCCGTGATGATATCGACAGAGGCGGTCATACCTGGAATGATTGGCAACTCTTCGTTCTGTCCAAAATTGTGTTTTTCGGTGCGCACGCGCACGATATAGAAGCTATTGCCTTCTTCATCTTGAGTGGTATCGGCACTGATGTGCTCTAACACGCCTTCTAGACCACCGTACTTAGTGAAGTCATAAGCACTGAATTTAACGATGGCAGTCAATTCTGGGCGTAGGAACGCGATATCTTGCGGGGCGATTTTCGCTTCAACCAATAGAGAGTCTTCTGTTGGTACAATCTCAACGATGTCCATACCCGGTTGGATAACCCCGCCGACAGTATTAATACCCAATGTTTTAACGGTGCCTGTTACAGGAGAAACCACCACGGTACGGTTTACTCTGTCTTCTAGGCCAACGGCAGATTCGGTCATTGCAGAGAGCTTGTCTTGGGCTTGATTGAGTTTTTCTTGTTGTTCGGAGCGGAAGTTCAGTGCGGCGTCAATACGGCTGAGCATGGATTCTTTGATTGCTGAGCGTAAAAGAGGAATTTTTAGCTCGCTCGAAGTCATTTCTCGGCGAGTGTCGTTCACTTGTCTTTGCAGTTTAAGTAATTCAATTCGTGGTACCACCCCTTCATCGGCGAGAGGTTTGGTGATATCCAGTTCTTGGCGAGCAAACTGGTAGCTCTGTTTTAGGTTTCGAACACGCGCTTTAATCTCAACTAGGTCTTGCTGTTTCTGTTCAACTTGTTGATCAAAAACGGAAAGCTGGTTTCTCAGATTATTGAGATCTTGACGGTATTCTGCTTTTTGACGATTAACCAGTTGAGGTTGAAGTTCATAGAATTTAGGTGGGAACGCAAGCTTGCCATAATCGAGAGTGACACTTTTCTTCCATTCTTTTTCAGAGAATTCTTCGTTGATGACAACACTGGTCAGGGAAGCGGAAAGCATTAACACGTTGGCGGTCAAGTTCGCGACTTGTTGTTCACGTTCGCGGAAGTCAGAACGGAATCGTGTGTCATCGATTAACAGCAGTTGTTGACCTTTTTGAACGCGTTGGCCTTCTTTAACTAAGATCTCTTTAACCAAGCCACCTTCAAGGTTTTGTACCACTTGGATCTGAGAGGAGGGGATCACTTTGCCTTGGCCAACGGTAACTTTGTCGATCTCTGCCCATGCAGACCACCCAATAGCAGCAATAAAAAACAGAACGATCACCCACAACATAATTCGCGCACTGGTGGGCGTATTGAGGAGTAGTGCCGCTGTTTTATCATCGACATACTCAAGCTCGGTCTCGTTCAATTTGCTGAAATTTTTCTGACTCATAACAGTCCTTGTTCGCTAAATAAAAGTGCAAGCCTATTGAGTGTATTCTTACTTTTGATAAATGTTAAGATTTTGCTCCTTTAAATCTTTGAATTTATATATTTTTTAAGACTTATCGGTTCTTGAAATCTGTTTTATCGAGTTGGTGCTTTCTTAGTTTGTCATACAGTGTTTTTCGCGACACCTGCAGCTCTTGTTGTACCTCTTTTAAACGACCTTGATGGCGATGTAGCGCCTCAATCAAGATAATTTGTTCAAAGCTATCGGTGCGTTGGTTCAACGACTGTTGTTGCTCTTCAATGCTCATATCGAGTTCATTTTGCTCATCAGTATCGCTGTCGAGCGACGGCTGCTTAATTTGAGTCAGCACTCTGAGTTCAGCATGTTGGCGAAGCTGACGAATGTTCTCCGTCCAATGCGTTGCAATGAGTCGCTGAATCTCTTTTTCTGTAATGACGGGTGGCGGCAGTTGATAGCGACTGGCTGCACCACGAGCAAAGTGTTTGAACAAAGAGCCAATATCTTCCGTTCTTTGCGCCAAGGGTAGTAAATTAAATCGGCGCAGTTCACCTGTAATTGTAGTAGGAACTACTGTAGTTGCGATAATGATACAAGTTGCATTGGTCTTGCATGAGTTTTCACGAAGTAGAGTGGGTTTTAGGTTCGCTAACCACAGCCATTGATCCTGAGTTAGTGCTTCTGTCTCATGGATATAGAGTGTTCCACCTTGATGCTTCAAGAACAGTTGCAAAATAAACTGATGGAATGTCGCTTCGTCACTGCGTGGCAAATTAAACGCAGCGACAGGGCAAAGCTCCGCGGTTTGATGACTGTGTAAATCATGGGTGTATTGTGCTGTGACCCTTTTCCCCGTCCCTAAATCACCAACAAATAATAGAAGTGGGTTAGTTTTGGTATCTAGGGTGATCAATTCTCGGCGTAATGCCTGCATTGATGGTGATTGACCAATCAGTTTCGGGCCAACCTGATTTTGCATTGCCAACTCTTTACGCAGTAGGTTGTTCTCTTCAACCAGTGCGAGCTTATCCGCCGCTTTTTTAACGGCAGTGAGTAGGGCATCGACCACAAATGGCTTTTCCAGAAAATCGTAAGCGCCGGCTTTCATCGAGGACACCGCGGTTTGCACGTCACCATGTCCGGTAAGTACGATGACCTGAAAATGAGGATTTTGGCTCAGTAACTTTTGCGTCAATTGAATGCCATCCATCACCGGCATGTGAATATCGGTGACGACAATTCCGGCTTGCGTGGTATCTATTTTCTTTAATGCCTCAATAGCATTGGGAAAGCAGACAATATCGATGCCTTCAATGAGCATGGCTTGTTCTACGGAGTCTCGAATGGCGGGTTCATCGTCGACAAAATAGAGTTTAGGCATAGAGTGCAAAAGCCGATTCCTTAGCAGTAGGTGAGATTAGCAGTATGTGAGATTCGTTTTCTAATCAGCGATAACAACGGCGTGTTAGCCCTTATCGTTATATAACGGGATGTTTAGCGAGAATACCATGCCTGAAGGCTCTAACCGGTTCGCGCTGATCGTGCCGTGATACGCTTCAATAATCCGTTTCGATATTGAAAGCCCTAGCCCTAAACCTTCCGGTTTGGTGGTAAAAAACGGGTCGAACAGCTGTTCTAGCTTATCGTTCGGCATGCCAATTCCGTTATCCCAAATGATCAGCTGACAAGAGTCATGATGCAGTTGCCATTCGATGCCTATCTGTGGGCTAGCCTGTTGGTCAACGCTTTCCAGGTTTTGTTGCTCCTGCAAGATTTTGTGTTCAAGAACTTGTTGTTGCAGCGCTTGAGTCGCGTTGTGAATCAGGTTCACTAGTACTTGCTCGAGTTCGGTTGGATGAATCGCAATATTGATGTCATCTGGCACCGTGCTTAGCCTTAGCGTAATGCCTTGCTTGATCATCAGCGCACTGAGAATGCTAGTGGCGTTATTGACCGCTTGATGCAGGTTCGCCACATGATGTTCTTGTTTGGTGACCTTGCGAGTAAAGACTTTGAGTCGCGCGATGATGTCGGTAATGGTGTTGTTGAGGCCAATCATTTTCTCAAGATTGCTTTTCACTAAATCGGTTCGTTCCATTTCCAGTAGCTTTAAGCTGTTTTCACTGTAGGTTCGCAGTGCTGCAAGCGGTTGGTTGATTTCGTGGTTAATGCTGGCTGACAGCTCACCGAGTACCGCTAGTTTCGCGGTTTGTGTCAGCTCTTGTTCTGTCTGTTTCAACTTCGACTGCGACTCTTGGTATTGAAAAAGGGTTTGTTGCAGCTGCTGATTGGATTGCTTCAAGTAGTGGGTACGTTTATCAACGGTTTGCTCTAGGTTTTGGTTGAGTCGGGTCAACGCCACTTTCGCGAGATAAGTCTGGCGCCACGACCAAGCGATGAGCATCACCAAGCTATAAATCACCACGAAGATGACATCGATCTGAAAGATTTTAATAAGTTCAGCTCTGGTCTCTTTTAGTGCGACAACTTGGTACTGGTTGTTGCTGACCGTTGCAGGGTAAAGATTAAAAGCACCAAGCTTGAATAACTGGCTGGCGGTGAGCTCTTTTCGGATTTCATTGGATTGAAGGTTGCTAGATTGATTGGTATTGCTCGCTTCTGACTGAGAGCTTGAAGAACGAAAGGCTTCGATGATCGAAATTTCGCTTTGACCGTATTGGCGTTGAAGTGCGATATCCGTTTGTTGTTGCTGAGTTAGTGGCAACAATGAATGGTAAAGCCATGGAGCTTGGCTTGATAGAAAGACCACTTGGTTAGAGTCGAGTACTACGATCTCAAAATCGTCGCTGGTCAGGATGTTTTCGAGATTTTCTAAGCTCACTTTTACGGTGATAACGCCAACAATTTCCTTGTCGATATACAGAGGTGAAGACAGAAAATAACCGCGTACGTTCGAACGAGCGCCTAGCGCGACATATTGTGTGTTGTTACCTTGAATGGCAGAAGCAAAGTAGGGACGAAACGAGAAGTTCTCACCCACAAAAGTGCGAGGCTTTTGGTAATTACTGGAAGCGACCACAGTACCGTTCGGATCGTGAATATAGATGGTGTCGGCTTGGCTTTGATTCGACCATTCAAATAGCAATTGATTGAGCTGCGCAGCGGAAATCTTGTCTGCTTGTGGTGATGAGTCAAAATAAGAGAGCAAGCGCGGGTCATGGCTGAGCAAATCCGGGATCTGTTTGAATTTATCCAATTCAGAGTCGATTTGTAGATTGGCTTTACTTGCTGCTTCATCGAGTTGCTGAGTGACGATTTTTTCTTGGAATTGCACTGCCATAAAGTGGGTTGCGGTCAGCCCTGCAGCTCCCAATAACAATGAGAATAAAACAAAGGGTGTCATTAGGTTAGGCAGTATTTTGGTCACTCGGATCTCAGCTTGTCATCGGTTTGTATAAAGATTATCAATATGATGGAGAGAGTACCGAGATCTTGTTAACACAGAGCACCTTCTGTGAGACAAAACCATGGCTTAGACTTGTGTTTCAAAGGATTACGGCGCAAAATCACAAAAAAATTTAAAGGAGCAAGCAAATGGAACTGACAGATATTCGTCGCGAATACGCTAAGGGTGGATTGAGACGTAAAGACTTGGCCGCAGACCCGATTGAGCAATTCAATTTATGGCTAGAGCAAGCCATTGAAGCGAAGTTGACGGACCCTACTGCCATGACAGTTGCTACGGTTGATGAAAATGGTCAGCCATTCCAACGCATTGTTCTGCTGAAGAATGTGGATAAAGACGGTTTCGTTTTTTACACCAACCTAGGTAGCCGTAAAGCGCACCAGCTTGAGCACAACAGCAAAATCAGTTTGCACTTTCCTTGGCATCCACTTGAGCGACAAGTTCATATTACGGGCACGGCTGAAAAGCTGACGGCTATGGAAAATATGAAGTACTTCTCGTCACGTCCAAAAGAGAGCCAATTGGCCGCGATTGCAAGTAAGCAGAGTAGCCGCATCTCAGCGCGTGGGATTTTAGAAGGTAAGTATCTAGAGCTTAAACAGAAGTTTGCCAAAGGCGAGATTCCCGTGCCTTCTTTCTGGGGTGGCTTCCGAGTTCGTGTTGATAGCATTGAGTTCTGGCAGGGTGGTGAACACCGCTTGCACGACCGTTTCTTGTTCTCTCGCCAAGACAACAGTTGGGATATTGATCGTCTAGCGCCTTAGGCTGCTTGATCGCTTAGCTGCTTAACAGATCCAAAAGTGCCGTTGATTAGACTGATCAAATCAACGGCATTTTTTTGTCTGGATTTTCAGCTGAACAGTCAATCAGTCACTGTGCAGAACAACGGAGATCTGTTTTTTGAGCAGAGTTTCTGGGATCACTGAGCCCAATCCTGAATCCAACGCATACTCAATCAATTGGCTTTTACTGCGTGCATCAAACTTCTGTTTCAATCTAGCGACATGACCTTCGACCGTTTTGATTGAAATGTTTAACGTCGACGCGATGTACTGTGGTTTCTTGCCGAAAAGCAGTAAGAACAGCACCTCTGATTCTCTCGAAGTCAGCCGCTTTTGCAGCTTAGACACGCGCGGCTCTGACCCCGCAAGCGATGCCTGATCGCCTTTTGTCCCTGTGGCCTGACAAACCCAATGACCAACCTCTAAGATCGCGGTATCGGTAAGCTCTTGGCCATAGAAGATGGTGCCTTGGACGTTGTCGTCATCATCAAGCCAAGGGGTTTTGGTAAAGATATGGGCGTGCCAGCGTCCGTCTGGATAGGGGTGAATATCGAGAATCTTAAGGGTACTGCGTGTATCCATCACATGTTTGTCTTGAGCTCTGAAATCTTGTGCGCACTCGGTGGTTTGACTGGGCATGTCGAAGTCGGTCAAGCCAGTACAAGTCTCATTGGGTTTTAAGCCAATCAATTGGTTGTAAGCAAGGTTGGCGTACACGAAGACCGAGTCAGTATCTTTGCAGCCCCAGCAGCCTGGAAGTTGTTCGAATAAAGAACGATGTATGGAGTTGAGTGGATCTGGCAAGGTTTTATCTCGTGTGTTGCGATGTTGCAATAATATCAGTTTCTTATAGCGCTGCAATGGCAATTAGAGTACGAAAAATAAGGTTCATCGCGGCTTTCC